>CAMLBO010000008.1 GCA_946478305.1 uncultured Enterobacterales bacterium | reverse complement strand
ATACTCACGCGGCGCAGGTTTTCAAACAGCGCCGCGCGCGTATTGACGTCGCCAAAGCCCAGCAGGAGCGCAACCTGGCTGACCGCTGGGTGAACAAAATGCAGGACTCGGCCGAGAACGATCCGGCCCGGCTGATTATCGTCATCGCTGATATGGCGCGCTCCAACCCGCCGCGTACCAGCGCCTTCGTGGCTGAGCTGGTACGTCGCCTGCAAGGGCACGGCTCCATGCTGGCACTGCCGTTGACCTGGATAGAACAGCGGCTGGCAGAAGCCGGCCTGACGACGGCCGAACTTATCTCGCGTTTTAACCAGCATCTGGCCGTCAGCCAGCTGTCGGTCAGCAACAGCATCACCGGTCTGCGCCAGCTTAACGAAATGAACTGGGCTGACTTTGCTGAAAGCATGAGTGTGGTTGAACATATTCTGCATAACGATCCGTCCGGTATTTACCCGACCATGCATTTTGACACCCGCGATAACTACCGCCACGTGATCGAAATGCTGGCCCGCCACTCTGCGTATGATGAAGCCGGCGTTGCCCGTCAGGTGATCACACTGACCGAACACGCGCCGCCGGGCAGTCGGATGCAGCATGTGGGCTATTTCCTGGTCGATAAAGGCCGTGAATCGCTGGAAAAACACCTCAAGGTTCACTTCTCTCCTGTCAGCCGCTTCCGCTATCAGCTCAATAAAACACCGCTGCTCTCCTGGCTCGGCAGCCTGAGTCTGCTCATCACCGCCATGACCGCCGATCTGCTGTTTCGTACCCATACTCATGGCATGAACTGGATTTTGTGGCTGCTGGCAATACCGGTGGTGATCGTGTGTAGCCAGTTCATCATGAACCTGCTGAGCGAGGTCACTACCCGCACCCGCACGCCGCACCCGTTACCACGGCTGGATTTCTCCGAAGAGATCCCCGAGGCATTCAGTACGCTGGTGGCGGTTCCTTGCCTGCTCGGCAGCCGTAAAGGCATTGATTCGCTGCTTAACAGCCTTGAAGTCTGTTACCTCGGCAACGCCCGCGCGAATCTCTATTTTGCACTGGTGGCCGATTTCCACGACAGCAGCACTCAATATCGCCCCGCCGATGATCTGTTGCTGGAGTATGCCTGCGCGCAAATCAATCTGCTCAACCGCAAATACCTGGAGGGCGGAGGGCTTCTGTTTACCCTGCTGCACCGTGAGAATCAGTTCAATCGTGCTCAGGGCGTGTGGATGGGCTATGAACGTAAACGCGGCAAACTTGGCGCGCTGAACCACTGGCTGCGTGGTGCCACGCAGCAATTCACCACCGTCGTCGGGGCGACGCAAAGCCAACTCAGCGGCGTTAAATATGTCATCACCCTCGACAGCGATACTGTGCTGCCCCGCGCCACTGCGCATCAGCTGATCTCGGCCATGGCCCACCCGCTTAACCATCCGCTCTACGATCCTAAGCGGCTGCGGGTGGTGGAAGGTTACGCCATTTTGCAACCGCGCCTGGCCGAGGAGATCCCGCGCTACGGACAGGGTCGCTATGCCGCCATGAGCAGCAGCATTCCCGGCAATGATCCTTATTCATCCATGTCTTCCGATATTTATCAGGATCTATTTGGTGAAGGCTCGTTTGTCGGCAAAGGGATTTACGACGTCGATATGTTTATGCAGGCCACCGCCAACACCTGTCCGGAAAATCTGGTGCTCAGCCATGACCTGCTGGAGGGCTGCTATGCCCGCTCAGGCATGCTGAGCGACGTGGTGCTGTACGAGCAGTACCCTGCCAACTATCTGGTCGATGTATCGCGCCGCTCGCGCTGGATCCGTGGCGACTGGCAACTGCTTAACTGGCTGCGCCTGCGGGTACGTCAGGCCGACGGCAACCGCTGTCCTAACCCGCTCAGCACCCTGTCGCGCTGGAAATTGCTGGATAACCTGCGCCGCAGTCTGGTCGCGCCCAGCCTGCTGATAATGATTTTTGCTACCCTGTCGCTGGTGCCGAACCCCTGGTACTGGGCGGGGTTTATCGCCACGCTGATCCTGCTGCCGACCGCCATTGCGCTGGTGCTGGACCTGCTCAATAAAGGCCCCCGCAGGCCGTTGATCCAACATATCCGCTGTGTGATTTCCGGCACGCTCAGCCGTCTGTCGCACATTGTTTTACATCTCGCCACTCTGCCTCATGAGAGCGTGTACACCCTCAAGGCCATTTTCGTCACGCTGTGGCGGCTGGCGGTCAGCCATAAACATTTGCAGGAGTGGACCAGTTTTGATGCCAGCAAATCGCGTTTCTCGCTGGCACCGGAGAACTTCTATCGCGCAATGTGGGTGAACCCGCTGGCGGGCGTGTTACTGATTTTGCTCACCATGCACTTCAACCCGCTGCTGATGATGATCGCTGTGCCGCTCGGTGCGTTGTGGTTCCTGGCACCGCGGCTGTTAAGCTGGCTGAGTAAAACGCCGGTGCGCCCGAAGACCAATATCAACCTCAAACAGCGCCGCTTCCTGCGCCAGACCGGCCGCGAAACCTGGTCATTCTTCGCCACCTTTGTCAATCAGCAGGAGAACTGGCTGCCGCCGGATAACTACCAGGAAGTGCCTGAACCGGTGATTGCGCACCGCACCTCGCCGACCAACATCGGTCTGTCGCTGCTGGCCAACATGACCGCGCTGGACTTCGGTTACATCACCCAGGGCGAGCTGCTGCTGCGCACCACGCAGACGCTCGATACCCTCGACAAGCTCGAGCACTTCCGCGGACATCTTTATAACTGGTACGACACCCGCACGCTGGCCCCGCTTAACCCACGCTATATTTCCAGCGTCGACAGCGGCAATCTGGCAGGCCACCTGCTTACCCTGAGCACCGGTTTTGCCGCAATGCGCGATCAGCCCGCAATGAATATCGCCACCGTACTGGCCGGTCTGGAAGACACGCTGTATCTGGTGGAAAGCGGCGCGGGTACCGCTAAACGTGAAACCCTCAAACCGCTGCGCCAGCACTGGCTGAAGGCCGGTACATTGCCGGTGCATCTGGTGTTTGGCGAACTCAATGCCATGCTGACGCTCACTTCGACTCTGCTGCATGAGACCACCGGTGACCACCGCTGGCTGAGTGCCCTGCAACTGCAGCTGAGTGAGTTCTGTCAGGAGTGGGCACTGCTGTTCGGCTGGATGCAACAGGAACCCGCCGGCAAAGTGCTGCCGTCGCTGGTGTGGCTCTCAAGGCTTGAGGGCAAAGTGCCGGGGCTGAACCGGGCTAAAATCGCCCTGACGGTGACGCTGGCGCGCAAACGTCTCGTACTGATAGGCGAGCTGGAACAGCGGCTCAGCGATCATGCCCGAATGGACTTCAAATTCCTTTATAACAGTACCACCAGCCTGCTGAGCGTCGGCTACAACTGCGATATAGGTAAGCTCGACAGCGGCAGCTATGACCTGCTGCCTTCAGAGATCCGCCTGACCAACTACTTCACCATCGCCACCAATCAACTGCCGCAAAAGAGTTGGTTCGCGCTGGGCCGTCTGTTTACGGTGATCGACAAACAACCGTCGCTGATGTCCTGGAGCGGGTCGATGTTCGAGTACCTGATGCCGCAGCTGGTCATGCCGGGTTATCCCGACACCCTGCTGGTGCAGATGTGCAAAGCGGCGGTCAACCGGCAGATCGCCTGGGGCAACGAGCACGGCGTGCCGTGGGGGATTTCTGAATCCGCTTATGCGTCGTTCGACCCGAATCACAACTATCAGTACCACGCCTTTGGCGTACCGGGGCTCGGCCTGAAACGCGGTCTGGGCGAAGACATGGTGATCGCACCTTACGCCACGCTGATGGCGCTGGTAGTGGAGCCGCAAAAGGCCTGCGATAACCTGATTGAACTGGAAAATATGGGAGCCCGCGGTCTGTATGGCTTCTATGAAGCACTGGACCACTCGCCGTCGCGTCTCAACCGCGGGCAGAGCTACGTGATTGTCCGCTCGTATATGGCGCATCATCAGGGCATGAGCTTCCTGGCGCTCTCCCATCTGCTGCTCGACGGGCCGATGGTTGACCGCTTTGCCGCCAACCCGTCGTTCCAGTCTGCGCGCCTGCTGTTGCAGGAACGGGTGCCGGATGCGGTAGAACTTTACAGTCCACGCCGTCAGTTTGAGTCAGTCGAGGGAGGACTGAAAGCCACCAACTTCGATATCCGTCAGTTCAACAGCGTGGACAGCCCGATCCCGGAAGTTCAGCTACTCTCCAACACCCAATACCACCTGATGCTGACGCAGGCCGGCGGCGGCTACAGCACCTGGCGCAATCTGGCGCTGACCCGCTGGCGCGAAGATGTCACCCGCGATAACCGCGGGACCTTCTGCTACATCAGCGACCCGCAGTCCGGCGAGATGTGGAGCAACGCCTGGCAACCGGTGGGCAAAAAAGCCAACCTGTATCAGGCGGTATTTACCGACGCCGGTGTCGAATTCAAACGCACCGAAGGCGCGCTGACGATTCACACCAAAATCGTGGTGTCGCCGGAGGATGACGTCGAATTACGCCGTATGACCCTGACCCACCGTGGCCGCCAGCCGCGCATCATTGAGATCACCACCTATGCCGAAGTAGTGCTGGCACCGGCGGCTAACGACCTGACCCACCCCGCCTTCAGTAATCTGTTTATTCAGACTGAACTGGTGGCCGACCGCGAAGGGATCCTCTGTCACCGCCGTCCGCGCGAAGAAAACGAAGCCTGTCCGTGGCTATTCCACATGATGGCGATCCATGGCCCGACCGATCGTGAGACCTCGTTTGAGACTGACCGTGCCGCCTTTATTGGCCGCGGCCATACCGCAGCCGATCCGCAGGCGTTAAAAGCCTCCGGCCCCCTGGGCAACAGCGCCGGACCGGTGCTGGACCCTATCATCGCTATCCGCCAACGCGTGGTGCTCAAACCCGGCATTCCGCTGATCATCGACATGGTGTACGGCATTACCGAAGAGCGGCACCTGAGCCTGGCGCTGATGGAAAAATACCGCGATCACAATATTGCCGATCGTGTATTTGAGATGGCCTGGTCACACAGCCAGGTGATGCTGCGCCAGATTAACGCCAACGAAGATGACGCCAATCTGTTCAACCGGCTGGCAAGCGCCGTGCTGTTTCCCAGCGCCGAACTGCGTGCCGATGCCCAGACTCTGGCCCGCAACCGGCGTGGACAATCGGGCCTGTGGGGCTATGCGCTCTCAGGGGATCTGCCGATCGTACTGTTGTCGGTAACCAATAATGAAAATATGCTGATGGTGACCTCACTGATTCAGGCGCACAACTACTGGCGTCTGAAAGGACTGAGCGTCGATCTGGTGATCCTCAGTAACGATCAGGGCGGCTATCAGCAGGAGTTGCACAACGAGATCATGAGCCGCGTGGCGGCCGGGGCAGAGTCCAGCCTGATTGACAAACCCGGCGGCATTTTCGTGCGTAAAGCCGAGCACATGACCTCCGAGGACCGCACCCTCTTAATGAGCGTGGCGACTATCCTGATTGATGACAGCAAAGGCAGCCTGCTCGATCAGGTGAATCAGAAATTGCAGACAACGCAAAACAATCAGACGGCGCTGGTGCCACAGCCCAACCTGCCCGCTAACCGCGAGTCACCGCGTGAGTTCGACACCCAACCACTGGCCTTCTTTAACGGCTTAGGCGGCTTCTCGCCGGACGGACGTGAGTACCAGATCCTGCTCGGCGAGGGGAAAAACACCCCGGCGCCGTGGTCCAACGTCATCGCTAACGCCAGTTTCGGTACGGTGATTTCCGAAAGCGGCCAGGCTTACACCTGGTTTGAGAATGCCCATGAATACCGCCTGACGCCGTGGGAGAACGACCCGGTCAGCGACAGCTCCGGTGAAGCTTTCTACCTGCGCGATGAAGAGAGCGGCGAAGTCTGGTCACCGGCGCCACTGCCGGTACGCGGCAAAGGGGATTACCTGACGCGCCACGGTTTTGGTTACAGCATCTTCGAGCACCGCCAGAGCGGCATCGACAGCGAGCTGACGGTGCTGGTGGCCGAACACGCGCCGGTCAAACTGTTTATCCTCCAGTTGAGCAACAACTCCGGACGGCCGCGCAAACTGTCGGCCACCGGATACGTTGAGTGGATCATGGCCGATCTGCGCGCTAAATCCGCCATGCACATCGTCACCCGCGCCGGTCCGAACGACCGCGGTTGCAGCGTGCTGGCCACCAACCACTACGGCAGCAACGGCTCCGAACGCACCGGCTTCTTCGCGGTAACGGGCGTCCACTGCTCAGTCAGCGGCGACCGCCGCGAGTTCCTTGGCCGCAACGGATCTCCGGCCTCCCCCGCCGGCATGTTGCAGCAAAGGCTGTCGGATAAAACCGGCGCGGCACTCGACCCTTGCGGCGCGGTGCAGTCTGCCACCACGATTATCGATGGCGATCAGCGTACTTTCGTCTTCGCCTTAGGGCTGGGACAGAACGCGCAGGAGGCTGAGCAGTTGATTGGTCAGTTCCTCGATGAAGGCAAGGCGCGCAGCGAACTGGATAATATTCACCATCACTGGCATCAGGTGCTGGATAAAATTCAGATAACCACGCCGGAACCGGCGGTTAACCTGCTGGCTAACGGCTGGCTGATTTACCAGACGCTGGCGTGTCGCATCATGGCACGCAGCGGTTACTACCAGTCCGGCGGCGCGTTTGGTTTCCGCGACCAGTTACAGGATACGCTGTCGCTGACCCACGCGGCCCCGGAACGGATGCGCGAGCAGATCCTGCTGTGTGCTTCACGCCAATTTGCCGAAGGCGACGTCCAGCACTGGTGGCATCCGCCATCCGGTAACGGCGTGCGCACCCGCTGCTCGGATGATTACCTGTGGCTGCCGCTGGCAATGTGTCACTACATCGACGTGACCGGTGACACCGGCATCGCGGAGCAGCCGGTCGGTTATATCGAAGCGCGTCTGCTGGCCCCGGAGGAGGAGTCATTCTACGAACAGCCGACGCTCAGCCAGCTTAATGAATCCCTGTTCGAACACGGTGTACGCGCCATTAAACATGGCCTGAACTTCGGCAAGAACGGCCTGCCGCTGATGGGCGCCGGAGACTGGAACGACGGCATGAACAACGTCGGTATCAAGGGTCAGGGAGAAAGCGTCTGGCTCGGGTTCTTCCTTTACAACGTGCTGCAACGCTTTGCGGCGCTGGCCGAACGGTTGGAGCGTACTGACATCGCAGAGCTGTGCCACCAGCAGGCCGCCACGCTGAAACAGAACCTGCACGACAACGCCTGGGACGGTGAATGGTATCTGCGCGGTTATTTCGACAGCGGAGAAACGCTCGGTTCGCATCTTAATAACGAGTGCCAGATTGACGCCATCGCCCAGAGTTGGTCAGTGATTTCCGGTGCGGGCGACCCACAGCGCAGCCAGCAAGCGATGAAAGAGCTGGATGCGCGACTGGTCGACGACGAGACCGGGCTGATCAAATTGCTGACCCCGCCGTTCAACGGCGACGGACCTAACCCCGGCTATATTCGCGGTTACCTGCCCGGCGTGCGCGAGAACGGCGGTCAGTATACGCACGGCGCAATCTGGGCGGTGATGGCCTTCGCCGAGATGGGCGATATCGAACGGGCCTGGCAGCTGATGCGGCTTATCAACCCGATCAACCATAGTCTGACGGCCGATGCGGTTGAACGCTATAAAGTCGAACCGTACGTGATCACCGCCGACATCTACACCGTTGACCCGCATAACGGCCGCGGCGGCTGGAGCTGGTATACCGGTTCAGCCGGCTGGACCTACCGGCTGATCACCGAGTCACTACTCGGCATCAAACGCCACGGCGGGTTTATCTCCATCAATACCCGCCTGCCTGCCGACTGGCCGCAGGTCACCCTGACTTACCAGCAAGGCAGCAGCCAGTATCGGATCACCGTCAAACGCGGGGAAGGAGACTACCGGGTCACCATGGATGATCTACCGCTGGCCGACGGGATGATCCCGCTGACCGATGACGGGACTAACCATGTGGTAGAGGTGTGGCTGGCGGGGTAGCTACTGACGGGCCATGCACGTCGCATGGCCCCGATGCCAAGTCTTAAGAAAGGGCGCTATAAATTCTTTTAAAAAAAACAGGCTTCCTGTGGTTATGAACTTCCATCATCTTGATTCTTTTTATGAAAAGCCAAAATCACTGCCGCCAGCTCGTCTTCTTCGGCATAAAAGTATGCCAATGGCAGATCCAACACTTGCGCAATTCGCAGCGCGGTATTCTGATCCGGTTGATGCTTGCCCTTCTCGTATTGATTCATTCTGGCACTTGAGGATGCCTCATCAATCCCCGCCAGAACACCGAGTTTGTACTGTGAGAGCCCCGCCCGGAGCCTCGCTTCTTTGAGTCTTTTTATTATCATGATTTTCGAAGCCCACACTTTTACTAAGTTACTCTTAGCTTTTCATTGTGTTATTTTTAGGCTTGCGAAATACTAAGGATAACTTAGTAAACAGCATAAACGGAGCTTTACATGACGAAATCGAAAGATTGGCATCAGGCGGATATTATTGCGACCATCAGAAAAAAAGGAACGACGCTCACTGCGCTTTCAAGGGCATCAGGTCTGAGTTCCTCCACGTTGGCAAATGCACTTTTCCGTCCCTGGCCGAAGGGTGAACAGTTAATTGCTAACGCAATCGGGATTAAACCGCAGATTATCTGGCCGAGCAGATATATTGATCAGATGACAGGGAAAGTGGTGGAGAAAAAGATGAGAAAAATAAAAGAGCCTTTTCAACGAAAATAATTATGTTCAGGAAAATACGTTACTTCTCCTTCCTGCGAAGAGGAGGTAACTAAGATAATTAACTAAGACTTTAGTCGATCCTTTTTCTTTATAAGGTCAGGCAAGAACTGAGTTTGGGCTAAGAGCGAGGAACGGACAGAAGAATGTCTTACAAAATAAACTGGCTCAGAACTAGCGGAACGATGAGCTCTTTCCACTCAGCAAAATCGGCTGACCGGTGCAGTCCGAGGGTATTCTGGAATGTGCGTGCGGCATTGTGATCGATTGCAGTTCCTGCTTCAGCTGATTTTTTCAGACCTTCGGTTATGTCAGCCAGAGTGACTCTCTTTTTATACCCGTCTGAAAAGTCATGAAGCAGCCTCGCCACTCTCATGCAATACCCATTCAGATTGCGTAAATAGATGTCACATTCCTCGGCCATAGGTACAAGTCGCTCCGCTTCCAACTCTAGTGTTTTCTTCCGAATTTCGTTATGTAACGCCAGTCTGGCACCAATCCAGACTCCTGAAATGGTAACGACAGGGGTGATAAGGTCTTTGTATTTATACATTGTGTTTGGATCATCTGAATTTAAAAAAATATGAGTATTTTTATTTTAAATTACTCATTTCATCCCACGCACGGTCTCTAGTTAACACTGTTAAAATGTACCCACCCCCCATGATAATTACCAGAACGGCTACTGCAATGAGTATTGAAAGCAATAAGGAAGGAAATTCACCGAATAATCCCAAACCAACAAATAGCGTCGATAATGTGAAGAAAGTTGCATAAAAACCACTAAACATCGGTATGAAGTGGTCTTTCATTACGGGTTCTGAGGGTTCATTAGGCAGTTCTGGTGATATTTTTATCAAGCCAGCTTGGTTTCGGTCTGATGCTGCTAAAAGTTGTGCCCCTTGAGCATACATAACTGCATCAGATGCAGCAGCAAGTGCTAACCAAGTATACCCTTCTGACCTTTTCCCCAGTGATAATTCCAGTTCTAATCTGTTTTGTGCAGCTCTGCCATCATCTAATGCTTTCAATAAAGGATATTTCTCAAGCCGAGATAAACCTGTGTGCCAGAGTGTCTTAGGAATTGAGTCAGTGCTATCTTCTATCTCTAAGTATACTGAGGTTGATTTGTTTATATCGCTATTATCTGTCATTGGCTGAAACAGAAATACAGGGCGTTTATTATCTTGCTCTGTATAGTCACTACAGAAATAAAAGGCACTCGCTGTTTCCATACATTCAGATTCTGTATCACTGTTTATATCGCATATGATCAACAGATGTCGATAGCGATAAGCTTGGTTAGAATCTGAAATCATCGTATTAATGAGAGAGTAATTCGGGCATTCATTTAACCCAATCATTTTACGATTACCAGAGGCTTTAATATCAAACTTTGTGATCATTGAATTTATATCGTCTTCTGTATACTCATCCCCCGCCCTAACCCAATAAGTAATATCAAAATCAGGGTATTTTTTTAAGGTTTCTGCCATTGGTGTCAAAAGCTGGCTCAATACTTGCTGTATTCGAGTCGCTTCAAATTCGTCGATACCAGTGGCTATCTTAACGGGGGTTTTAGGGGCTAGTGGAAATTCCCCCTCGAGTTTCAGCATTTTGAGTGCAAGGTCATCGATGGGTGAAACGAGAGACCATGCAGCGATTTTTAAGTGCTGACTTGCATAGCTTTTCAAGTTAAATTTTTGCCAGTCAGCAATTATTTTCTTCGATTCTTCAAGGTAGTATTCGGCACTCACAAACATGCACAGAACAGAAATTACTGAAGTTACGATTAAAATAGGGAACACCACGGAATCAAATATAAACTCCACATCGACATGTTTATTATCTGGCCATGTGCTGGCTCTTATCAATAGGCTGATTCCAATAACTACAATGTAAATTATTAGAAAAACCAACCATGGCATTTTAAAGTCACCTGCTCCTTTTTGAGTTGGGTATAATTTCCACACCATTAGGCTACTCCTGCGATGGTCAGAGTTGATCTCATGGCACACCCGCAAGCTGCCGTGCATCCATCTACAGCCACGCCCCGCTCGTTCATTGTCCACGAGTCGTGGCAACCAACGATTTGATAGGTACCTTGATGCAATTCACAGAATACGGTGTCACCTTTCAGTGCTACAGGAATATCCATGAACGTAGACCCTGATGCAGAGATGACTTGGCCGCCATTCTCCAGTGGGTCATTTAAGCGGATCACACCTAACATGATTAATTCCCTTTTCCTGCATTCATATCGCAACGCATATGATCCCAGCCCTTATAATTCTTCACTTCAGGGACTTTATCAGGAAGACCCTGATAGTTCGTTTTGTACTGCGCAGTATCATGTTCCAATCCCCGTTTAGTTAAGTAAACTGCCCCCCATGCCCACCCCGGAAACTGAGCTGTCAGGACATGTTGCGCACCGTCTTCGGTCGTAAATGGAATTCCCGGCCCACCGGGCTGAACTCTCGGATCTTCGAAGGGCTTTGAAGACATGTAGAGGCTTTTTTTGGTGAGTAAAAATCCTTGGTCATTTACAACCGTGAAGGAAATTACATCATCCTGTGGTGGCGCATTATCACCATTAGGCTCATTAGGACCGGGGGAGGCAGCTACAGGCTGCCATGTTTTCCCATAGTCTTTTGAAGCACTCAAGCCTCCGGGCCCTGTATGCCACCAAGGTACGGCAATATACTTTTCGGACGGATGTATATAAGTCTTGGTGAAGATCTGGTAGAACTGAGAACTAATCTGCGAGTGAATGCCTCTCTGGCTATCGGTATACCAGAGTGCCCCCTCACAATCGTACCCGGTCAGTTCCAGATAGCGGTGGTCATCAAAACGGTAAACAACCTGTGTGGGTGCCTGTTTGGCCTGACAACCTATAACAGTTAATGCCATCAACATGACCGATATTTTTAAAAATCCATTTACGCTTTCCATCATTACTTCCCTTTTCCTGCATTCATATCGCAACGCATATGATCCCAGCCCTTATAATTCTTCACTTCAGGGACTTTATCAGGAAGACCCTGATAGTTAGTTTTGTACTGCGCAGTATCATGTTCCAACCCGCGCTTAGTTAAATACACTGCTCCCCATGCCCAACCCGGTGATTGAGGTCTTAAGATATGCTGTGCACCGTCTTCGGTCGTAAATGGAATTCCCGGCCCGCCGGGCTGAACTCTCGGATCTTCGAAGGGTTTTGAAGACATGTAGAGGCTTTTCTTGGTGAGTAAAAAACCTTGATCATTGACAACCGTGAAGGAAATCACCTCATCCTGCGGTGGTGAATTCATTTCATCAGGCTCATTTGAGCCTGGTGAGAATGATGCCTCTTGCCATGTTTCCCCATAATCTTTTGAAACGATAAACCCACTTGAATCAAAAGACATAATTGCAATATATTTTTGCGAAGGATGAATATATTTACGACTGAAAATTCGGTAGAATTGGCTGGCTACTTCCGTATGAATACTACGTTGTGTATCTGTAAACCAAAGCGCTCCTTCACAGTCATATCCAGTCAGTTCGAGAAAACGGTGATCGTCAAAACGATAAACGACCTGTGTGGGTTCCTGTTTGGCCTGGCAACCTATAACAGTTAATGCCATCAATATGGCCGATATTTTAAAAAATCCATTTACGCTTTCCATCATTCATTCTCTTTTCCGGCGTTCATATCGCAACGCATATGGTCCCAACCCTTGTAGTTATTCACCTCTGGCACCTTATCCGGTAGACCCTGCCAGTTGGTTTTGAGTATCTGAACAGTATCTACAAGGCCACGTTTTGTTGAGTACACCATGCCCCATTTCCAACCATCAGAGCCGGGCTTAATTACTTGAACTTGGCCATCTTGCAGGGTGTGAGGAATTCCCGGCCCACCGGGCTGAACTCTCGGATCTTCGAAGGGCTTTGAAGACATATAGAGGCTTTTCTTGGTGAGTAAAAAACCTTGGTCATTGACAACCGTGAAGGAAATTACATCCTCCTGTGGTGGCGAGTCACTACCATCTGGCTCATTTGGCCCGGGAGAGGGCCTTGCTGGCCGCCAAGTTTGTCCATAGTCTTTCGAAACACTTACTCCACCATATCCCGTGCCCCAGTTAGGTACAGCAATATATTGCTCAGAGGGATGTATGTAGGTTTTAGTAAAAATTCTGAAGAACTGCGAAGTTATCTGCGAGTGGATCCCCCTCTGGCTATCGATATACCAGAGAGCGCCTTCACAATCATATCCGATGAGTTCCAGATAGCGGTGGTCGTCAAAACGATATATAACCTGTGTCGGCACCTGTTTTGCCTGACATCCTGTAGATCCCAACACCATCAAAACCACACATAATTTAATAAATCCCTTCATTGAGTTTTCCCTGTTATTTCATTTGATAGTCGTTAAGCGGCTTCGGCATATCCCATTGCAAATTTGGAGTTTCTTCATTATAGATCTCGGGATATCGAGCGGGTTTTACTTTGGTACTATTGTAATACTCATTGACCACACCAAAGTCACCGGTAGGTAAAATATCATCAGGTTTGTTCATAAAGAATTTGGTATCCGCATCAATCAAGTTCCCTGTTCGATAGTAGTTTTTTGCCGGAATATACTTATTCAGCGGATCTCGCCAGTCGGCTCTGTGAAGCAGCTCCATCCAGAACTCTCCCCATTTAAAGTCAAAAGACTTGCATTGCCCAACGGCCAGATCAAAGGCCATGGCATGAGACGGGGTCAATTTACTCATGACAATTGAGGAGTGCTGGCTATAACCCACCGGGTCAGCTTGCTTCCATTCCTTTTCCAGCTCATCACGCGTTTTCAGCCATGTCAGCTGCAACTCTTTAAAATCTTTCGTGCCGGTGATAATGCCTTTGACCATTGTTTTGCCACGGTCGGCACTTTCTATCGCCAGTTCCTCTTTTGATAACACGTGACCCACAGACCATCGATATTCGTAGTTATTCAGCGCATAGGTTGCCGTTTTCGTCCTGCTGATGGCCCCGGCTTTTGCCGAGTACGATATAGATTGGTCTGGGCCGTCAGGGTCTACTTTGCCTGAATATGGGATATCACAGGTTGCTGAATCATCGTCAGGATGATTCCCTTCGCCCATAAGGGTAAAGGTGAAGGTTTCAGGCAATTCTTCGCCGTTGATAATGACGTCATTAAAGTCATAACTGGCGTTCATGCCCGGGGTGGTTTTGAAATCTCCTTTTTGTGCGGCTGGCAGTTTAAAGGGTTGGCCATCAGGAGCTTTGCCTACCTCACCATGCTGGTAGAAAACTCTCTGATAGAGATTGGGAATACCCGTCGCGATATCTTTAGGGACCCCACGCCAACCAAATCCTTTGATGTTCTGAAGTGAAACCGTGCCATCAACCGGGCAAAAGTAGTTATAGACTTTGCCATTGTTATT
Organism: uncultured Enterobacterales bacterium; assembly: GCA_946478305.1. Lineage (GTDB taxonomy): Bacteria > Pseudomonadota > Gammaproteobacteria > Enterobacterales > Enterobacteriaceae > Ewingella. Next base: position 76,664 of record CAMLBO010000008.1, on the reverse strand, counting down.
GCGGCTGTAGCGGGGGTCACTCCGCCACTTATTTTTGTCATCCTTTTGCAGTGCGCAGAGTTTTTCCAATGCTATGATCTCTTCTTCCGAGTGCTGCCCGCCTTTGTATTGGGTTGCCATCAGATTGCAGAAGTTTTTAAAGGTTTTTTGACGAGCCTTATCAGTCTGATGATGCCCCTCCTGAAGGTTTTCACTAAAACGACTTTCGAGTGAATACGGGGAATGGTTGAGGATCACGCAGTTAGCGGGCTCCGCACCTTGTTTCTTGACCAGCATATTGGCCAGCATAGTGATAATTGTCCCCTGACTGTGGGCGACAATATTGATCACATCTTGCTGTGTTTCCGCATTGTTTCGGATTTGTAGAATCAAATCTGCCAGCCGTTGGGCTGCAAAGAACTGATAGATTCGGTGCGGGTTATGGAAGATAGGATGGGTGAAATTGCCCCCGTTCATGTATAGCGTGCCAAAGCCGGCGGCGGCAACCACCAGACCGTTAGAACCCGGCCCTAACATATCCGGGATATTGGTGGTGGCATTGGCGAAGGTCCCACCGTTTTTAGCAAAATTCACATCAAGGGTATTTTTGAAGCAGTCATTCTGAAATTTAACCGTATTGCTGCCGTCATTACCCATTGCTGCCATTTTTTGTGGGTCATTTTCCTGATACGCGTCATAGGGTAAGTGCGCACCGTTGCTGAGTTTACTGACCTCTTCACGATATCTTTTTTGGTCCGCTTTCCAGTCATCATGCGTGACCGGTCTGTAACCCCAATAGAATGGGATCACCGGCGAACGGCCAGGAACTTTAATTTTCTTCTGTGCATCCTCACCTTGCTGCATCAGGAAGTCTTTCCATTCGTGCGGGTATAAATCTGTTCGGTCGAGGCGCTTATTAAGGCCTTCGATGATACCTGTTTCCTGATTCTGGTAAGCCTCCCCTACGTCATTAACACCATGGATGAGAATAACAATGCAGGGCATCGGACGGGGTACCGCGACATTACAGGTCTGGGCCTCGATGCCGTGAGCCTCGTGGACTGGGACAACGTTGTCAGCGATCACACGCTGGCGGTAAGGGCTGGTTTTAGTATCTGCCATCAGAGAAGTTCCATCTTGTAGGTATTCAGATCCACCGAATCAAACAGGGCTGAGTGCCCTTCTGCATCCGTTACCCCTTCCAGAATTTCGCCCGTTTCGCTCTTCAGGCGGAATTTTTGTTCAGGCAGGCCTTGTTCCGGGTTGTCAGCCGCATGAAGTTTGAATCGGCGTTTAAACGCACCATTTTTGAATGCAGGCACCGTTGTTTTGACACTTTCTGATCCCTTAAACGCCAGATTAGGTCCTTTAAGGTCAATCCCCGTCGGCGAGAATATCTCCACTGAACCGTCAGCGTTGATGCGGATACCGCCACCGCCACAGGTCAGTTGGATCCCCTGTTTGGCACTGACGTTGGTTTTTCCATCGGTACTGGACAGGGTAAAATCCTGATGAGACAACAAGTGCATCCCGCCTTGCTGTGCCTGAGCAACCACATCACCGGCACCGGCGATCATCTGTATGCCGAGTTTTCGGGCGAACAATGAGATTGTATCGCCGACAGCCAACGAGAACTTTTTCAAGACACTGATACTTGCATTACTGCCCGACGTTGCGACCCAATCCTTCCCGGCTGATAATTGAAGGGTCGAGGGAGTTATATGAGCCTGACCCGCGTCAGAGTAGGCCAACATAGCGGGCCCGGTTAAGTGATCCAACACCTTCTGTAAACTCTGTTGTGATTGGGTATCTACGGAGCTGGCTCCCGCCGTCGTGGCACATTGTTGCAACGTCTTTGCCAGCGCTAAAGCACCTTCCAGAGAGGCAATGGCAGCGGCCATATCTAATTGTTGCCCCTGAGCCCGGGGTTGTGCTTCGGTGGTCAGCAGAAGCCCTTTTGCCCCACGCAACGATACCCAGTGGTCTGTACGGCCCTCTAACCCTTCGCCGCGCTTCTTGCGTTGGCTATCCACCATATGGCCCGTATTGAGCTGGGATTTGCCATATTCAGTCGATAACTTTATGTGTTCTTGATCCCGTTTGTCCTCGAGTCTGATCTTGTTGTAAGAGGGAGTACGGATGACGTTGCGGGTATCGTTGTACATCGTAACTAAATCGGGGTGTCGACCATCATGAAGCACGTGGGAGATAAACGGCCTGTCAGGGTCTCCGTACTCAAAGGCAATCGCGACCTCAACGCCTTCAAGCAAAGGAAAATGCATCCCATACGTATCTCCCGCGTAAGGTCTTCCGAGTCGGACGAATGCGCTTTCGTAGCCTTTCTTCTTTTCGTCTAAATCAAAATCAAATTTAACAATGTAGCGACCCAGCTTATCCGTGCTGGCATAAAGCCCATTTTGCTCTCTGATCGAGACTCTGGCGGGTAATGTTCCCGCAATCACAGGTCGGGGTAGCCGCTGCGGACGGAAACTGTAACTTTCGCTATAAGGGATCCCGTGCAAGGTTGCAATAAAGTGCTCTCCCCGACTGCCGCTGACCTCAGTCCGGCAAACAACAAACCCACGTTTGAACCCGTCAGAGATATTTCCCTCAGGATAAAACATCCAGCCGGGAGATAACGACGGGTCATTTGTTATGGCAGAAAATACGCTCTGGTCGTTAAGCAAATTTTCATGGCGAATACGGGCGTTAAAAGTGGCGCTGTCGCTTTCCCTCGCATAGATATCACCTGTAGAAAGGTGGTTATCAGCGTAGTGATATTCACGTCCGGATTTGATGCTATCGGGTATGTTGGGCACATGAACTGATTTCTCAGCACTGTGAGTAAACGGGTCACGATAGTTATAATTGCGAGACAACACACTGTCAGGTATGACGGAATAGGATTCCTTCAGTTCTGTCACGTACTGATTGGCACTTGTCATGCCTGAATTGCGGACGTAGGGAATTTTATTTTCACTGAATATATAACGGCTACCTGAGTCGCCAAACACGGTGATCACTTCTGTGTGAATTTTGGGGTGGTTTTCAAATCGAAACCAAATACCGACTTCAGAAAGAAGGCGGAGGATAAACTGGAGATCCGTTTCCTGCCATTGTATGACCATCTCGCGTGCAGAATAGGCATAGGTTAATTTATCAAAGTCAATTTTGTAGCTTTCAATCTCCCGGTGTTCCAGCATGACTTGTTTAACTAAGTCCGGGACCGAAACATTGAGGTAAACGGCAGATTTCTTGGTTTTGTTCAGTAAGGCCAGTTCGTGTTCTAACATGCACTCATATACTGCCTCATCAGGCGAGGAATCGATGCGTGCAAAAGAAGTGATAATGCCGTTAACCTGTTTTAACTGGTCCCATTTCGGGTCCGTATCCCAGAATTTGTGCGGATTTGGTGCTCTTAGAATAAAACTGGCGTTGCAGTTGAGCATCTCATTGAGTGGGAGATTTTGGCGGGTGCAGCTGAATTTAATGGAGTAACAGTAAGGCTGGCTAAGACATTCAGTAGCAGTAAATGAAATTACATCGGCATCAATATCACTATTGTGCTGGAAAGTGAGTAGGTACCGATTAAGTGTGTCATTCTCCTGAACGGCTTCATGTTGTGCAGGTTTAGGCATAACATCTTCCTTGAAAGTTAAAGTATAAAACCACACAAAGAGTACAACTTTGAAGTGGAGAAATAAATCAGACTTGCAAGTTATAACAGTCTTTTCCTGCTCTTTGCCCCTAATAGTAAGGGCCAGCAGTTTATGGTATGAATTAACTGATTAGTCTTCGCACACAGAACAAGAATATTCTTAATACACAGATATTTCAAAATGTTCCAACCGATTTTAAATTATGACCGTGACGAATGATTTTAACCGGACCTTAATCAAATCACGTTAGGCAACAGGCCACAGTTTTAAGAGAACGTTACGAAAACTCTTACAAGCACCTGAGTGGCAAAGTAACTTTTCATGGTGTGATAAGATCGAAAGCAATAGCTAATTTATCGTTCATATGAAATATAAAAATAAATGTATATTGAATTATATTAATATTGAGGTTACCTATCATTCAAAACTATGATGTCGACTTTTATTCGTGATATATTTAGCCACATCAATTTGGTTATGGCCTAAGCACCAACATTTGAAAACTGCCTGAATAATTTTCTGCGATTCAACGCATTATCCGCACAACACTAAGAAATCTTGTCCAAAATACGGACTTACCACATAGTGCGCCTGTCCATTTTTAATGAAGAGTGTCGAATGTTAAAAGTCATTGCCGAAGATTTCATAAAACCTGAGAGTATTGCAACCGTTCTCCCTCTGTACCGTGAGCTGGTAGCAGCAACGAAGAAAGAGCCTCTCTGCCTTGCGTATGATTTGTATGTTGATGAAAAAGATCCGGGACATTTCATTTTTATAGAGGAGTGGCCGGATCATGCAGCACTCGATGCGCATTGTGCGAGTGAACATTTTAGACGGCTTGTACCTTTAATTGATCAACACCAGCGTAGAGAAGCACAATACATTCTTATGCAGGGTTTAGAGACTCCGAAAAACGCTAAAAGCGGTCAGGAACAAATGATGTGATAGCTTGCTGAATTACAGGTTATTAATAAGGGCAACTAAACGACAGGTCACAGGCCTGCTTTCTGTAAAATTTACCATTAAAAATCAACCCCCTTCCCCTCATGCATTTCTCCTCCAGTTCCATTATGGGATATATTGGGGGTACTATCGTAAAATTATCCCTTGATAACAGGTAACATCGGCAATGGCTCTGATCCCAAAAAACTACGCGCGGCTGGAAAGTGGATACCGTGAGAAAGCCCTAAAAATCTACCCGTGGGTATGCGGGCGCTGCACGCGGGAGTTTGTTTATTCAAACCTGCGCGAGTTAACGGTTCACCATATCGATCACGACCATACCAATAACCCGCCAGACGGCAGTAACTGGGAGTTGCTGTGTCTGTTTTGCCATGATAATGAACACTCGAAGTACACTGAAGCTGATCTGTACGGAACAAATGTTGTGGCGGGAGAGGACGCGCAAAACGATGTGGCAGCAGCCACCTATAACCCCTTTGCTGATTTACAGTCGATGCTTAATAAGAAGAAATAATGTCAGCGTCTGACGCTGGGCTGTCTGCCAGATCCGTGACACTTCACACTGACTGCACGTTTGCAGGCAGTGTGAAGATAAAATCATGTTACCGGAATGTCTTCAAGGCGGGTATAAATCGCTAGCCCGTGCTGACGGGCAAGAGTGATATCCCTGTCAGCCCCTTTAGAAGCGCCTTCAATACGGTAAATGGCATCGCATTTTGTAATAAGCCGGTGCGCGACCGGATAAATCATGGACTCACCGATCTCATCGTCGATAGATTCAGAACCTGCGGCTTTCGCCAGGGGTAATGCCAGCCATTCGCCGATAACGGGGACGTGTCCACGCTGGTAGACCGCCAGCGCGGCATTTTCCAGCCTGGCGAGATTCGCTTCGATAAGCTCTTGTTTTCCATCAGTACCGCTGCGGTAAGGGCCTGCAATCAGAATCAGTTTTTTATTCATTGCAACCTCATAAAATGCCCTTCAGGGCCACGTGATAAAGCAACATAATGGTTTTACCATCAACGATCAGACCGCTTTCAACGGCAGCAAGCGCAGCATCGAGAGTCAGCTCCAGGACTTCGATATCCTCGCCTTCGGCCTCAATCCCTCCCCCGGCACTGGCCCGGTTTCCCTCATCATATTCAGCGATGTAAAAATAGAGCTTTTCCGTCACTGAGCCTGGGCTCATATATGCTTCGAAAACCTTCTGTACTTTGGAAAGGCGAAAGCCCGTTTCTTCTTCCACTTCCGCTTTGATGCGGCTTTCGGGATCCATGTTGTCCAGAAGACCTGCAGCAGTTTCAATGAGATAGCCATCATGACCATTCATAAAGATCGGAAAACGGAATTGGCGGGTCAGGATCACTGTTTTTCTATTGCGGTTGAAGAGCAATAGAGTGGCCCCGTTGCCCCGATCGTAAACCTCCCGGCTCTGGCGCTGCCATTCACCATTTCGCCGCTGAATATCAAAGCTGTATTTCTTTAGTGAGTACCAGTCATCGGACAGGATCTTACTGTCAATGATGCGTATTTCTGCGCGTTTTGGTTGCATGCTGGCTTTCCTATACGTAGAGTGAACATCATAAACAGCAACATCGTGCACATTCAAGATAAAACGTGCAACAGCAGGAATAATCTCATGCTCACCAGCCAACGCAAACACCTCATCCTTGAACAACTCTCGGCCGATGGACAGGTTCTGTCGAAAGATCTGAGTCTCCGTTTTGATGTCTCCGAGGATACTATTCGACGGGACTTGCGCGAGCTTGCAGCAGAAGGCCGTTTACAACGCGTTCACGGCGGCGCGTTACCGTCATCGTCAGCCGTCGCCACGTTTTCTGAGCGCAGGTCATTAAAAACAGAAGCTAAAAAGAGGATTGCTCAGCAAGGAGCAAAGCTAATTTCTTCAGGTCAGGTGGTGATTATTGATGGCGGAACCACAACCTCGGAGCTCATTACGCATCTTCCGCACGACCTGTGTATTACCGTGGTGACGCACAGTCCCAGCATTGCGCTGGGGCTGACAGAGCATCCGGGCATCGAGGTAATTTTAATTGGTGGCCGACTGTATAAGCACTCTATCGTCACCGTTGGTGCGACCGCCATTGAAGGTATCGGTAACATTCATGCCGATATTTTCTTTATGGGCGTCACTGGGATTCATCCTGAAGCAGGCTTAACCACCGGTGATTATGAAGAAGCGTGCATCAAACGTGCATTTTCCGGCAGAGCTGCGGAAACAGTTGTGCTGGTGTCCCCGGAAAAGATCAACGCCGCGTCGCCATTTGTCATTGGCAGCCTCTCGTTAATCAACACGGTGGTGGTTAATGACGGCGCCGATGAGAATTGGATCAACAGCCTGGAAGAAAAAGGCGTCACGGTCTTGAAAGCGTGATGTCATCTTACTGGCAGCATCAGCCATATTTCGTTCCCCGCCGAAGCATCCCGTTTTTAAAACCTTAAAGTGATCCTCATTCCCACTCCAGAGAGATGAATGATGATCGCAGTAATATTCGAAGCGGATACGGTTCCGGCCAGGCAGGCGCGCTATCTCCAACTCGCCGCTGAATTAAAGCCCCTGCTGGCGGACATTGAAGGTTTTATTTCCATCGAGCGGTTCCAGAGCCTGACAACGGAAGGAAAAATCCTCTCGTTATCCTGGTGGCGGGATGAGGAGTCCGTGCTCGAATGGAAGAAGAATGTCTTCCATCAGGAAGCGCAGGCTGAAGGACGTGAATCCCTCTTTTCTTATTACAGGATCCGCATCGCGCAGGTTGTCAGGGATTACTCATCGGAAAACCGGGGATAAAACAGATGTACGATATTCATGTTATGTTGAAAAATTCGCCCGGTGAACTGGGACGTTTAGGTGCAACGCTCGGGCGTAACGGCGTAGGGCTGGAAGGCGGTGGGGTTTTTACCACGGATTCGGAATGCCACGCCCACTTTCTGGTTGAAGATGGCTGCAAAGCCAGAGCCGTGCTGGAAAATGCTGGCATTGAGGTTCGGCGTGTTCATCAGCCGTTAATCAGAAAGCTGAAGCAGGAACGTCCGGGTGAACTGGGTGAAATCGCCGCTGTGCTGGCCGAAAAGGGAATCAATATCCTGACGCAGTACAGCGATCACGCGAACCAACTTATTCTCATCACCGACAATGATATTATCGCGGGCAAACTTACCGAAAAGTGGGCCGTTGAGGCTGAGTAAACATGCTTAGACACATCGAAGCCGTTGATGACAATGACTCGCTGGAGCTCTCCATGGCGGCAGTTGCCGCCGCCATGTCTGACCCGTCGCGCATCAAAATGCTCTGTGCCCTGATGGATGGCCGCGCATGGACAGCAACGGAGCTCAGCATCGTGGCGGATGTCGCCTCGTCCACTGCCAGCGCGCATCTGGCCCGGCTGTTCAGTGAAAAACTGGTCACCTGCCTATCCCAGGGCAGGCACCGCTATTACCGGCTGGCCGGGCAAGATATTGCCGAGCTGATTGAAATGATGATGGGTGTTTCATGGAAGCGCGTCCCGTCTCCCCAAACACGCGCCCCACAACAGCTAAGAACCTCCCGTACCTGCTACGACCATCTGGCCGGTGAGGTCGCCGTCAGAATTTATGATGCAATGGTCAGCCGGGGCTGGCTTGAGGCTGACGGAAATTCAATGACGCCAAAAGGCCGCCAACGGTTTCAGGCATCAGGCGTGGTGCTGGACAGCAAAACACGCCGCAAAGCCTGCTGCGCCTGCCTGGACTGGAGCGAAAGACGTTTTCACCTCGGCGGCGATGCCGGTGCGGCGTTCTTTACTCACTGTGAAAACAAGGGCTGGTTAACCCGGATTCCGGGCCACCGGGAGGTAACAATCACCTCTCGCGGTCAACTGGCGCTGAAACAGTTATTTGATATTGAGGTGTGAGGTAGTTCAATCCTGGCTCTTCTTAGGGAAAGCCGAAATCACCGCCGCCCTCCCCCAAATACCCCTTCGATAATGCCTCTTCTCTTTCATTGCTTTAGTGCTGGTGTTCAACGGTGACCCTGAGCATCTGCTTTACCACAACCCTGTCCGTACACCTGATCATGAATAGGCTTCATGTTTAATGAAATTAAATCACTTTTCCTCAATCAATGACTCAGGCATAAATTGTACATTGTTATTAACCTTATAAAACATGAAGACTGCTGAAAGAAAACCCGAAAATAAAACCGGGAAGCCCTGAAAAGCAAGCAATAACATCAGGTTTTATATCAGAAGTCAGGAAGTAAAATTACAATGAATAAAAACTTCACATTTACTATTAAGAGCCTTCGTTTCGACGAAAATTATAACCCCTCGGAAGATACGCGTATTACGACTAACTTTGCTAATTTGGCAAGGGGTGAGAAACGCCAGGATAACTTGCGCAACACCCTGGTAATGATTAACAACCGTTTTAATTCTCTGGCTCATTGGGACAATCCCACGGCCGATCGCTACTCTGTAGAACTTGACATCATTACGGCTCAGTTGAATATCAATATTGAAAATAATACCGATACTTTCCCGGTGATTGAAATATTGAAAACGACGATCGTTGATAAAAAAACCAACCAACGTTTACCAGGCATTCTGGGCAATAATTTTTCCTCTTATGTGCGGGATTATGACTTCAGCGTTTTGCTGTCAGAGCATAATAAAAACCAACGTGAGTTCAGCCTTCCGGCTAACTTTGGCCAGTTACATGGGGATATATTTAAATGCTTTATTAACTCCGATGCGTATAAAGCATCTTTTAATAAAACCCCTGTTATTTGCCTGAGTGTTTCAAGTAAAAATATCTATTATCGCACTGGCAATCAACATCCTGTATTAGGCGTTGAATATCAGCAGGACGAACGTTCCCTGACGGATGAATATTTCGCAAAAATGGGATTACGAGCCCGCTATTTTATGCCGGAAAACAGCGTTGCACCCCTGGCTTTCTATTTTAGTGGCGATTTACTCAGTGATTACACCAATCTTGAGCTGATCAGTACCATCAGCACGATGGAAACTTTCCAAAAGATTTACCGGCCTGAGATTTATAACGCCAATTCCGCAGCAGGACAACAGTATCAACCAAGCTTGAATTACCAGGATTATTCTTTAACCCGAATTATTTATGATCGGGAAGAACGCAGTCAGTTGGCTGTTGAACAGGGAAGGTTTACTGAAGAACACTTCATCAAACCCTACCAGAATGTTCTCGAACAATGGTCTGCTCACTCCGTTCTTTGATTAACTAAAAAATATAAGGTCACCTGTGATGAAAAAATTATTACCGACATCGACGGCGGGAAGTTTGCCGAAGCCTTCCTGGCTTGCACAACCTGAGACACTTTGGTCACCCTGGAAATTACACGATCAGGAATTAATTGACGGCAAACAGGATGCTCTGCGTTTGTGCCTGGAGGATCAACAACAAGCCGGGATTGATATTGTCAGTGATGGCGAGCAAACGCGTCAGCATTTTGTCACGACGTTTATTGAGAATCTCAACGGCGTTGATTTCGAAAAACGTGAGATCGTTAAAATTCGTAACCGTTATGAAGCGAGTGTACCGACGGTTGTTGGCCCTGTGAGTCGCCAAAAGTCGGTTTTTGTTGAAGATGCCAGATTTTTACGCCAGCAAACCACACAACCGATTAAATGGGCCCTGCCAGGGCCGATGACGATGATCGATACGCTCTACGATAACCACTACAAAAGTCGCGAAAAGCTCGCCTGGGAATTTGCTAAAATTCTTAATGAAGAAGCCAAAGAATTAGAGGCTGTGGGCGTCGATATTATCCAGTTTGATGAACCCGCCTTTAATGTGTTCTTCGATGAAGTGAATGACTGGGGAATTGCCACGTTAGAAAGAGCCATTGAAGGGCTTAAATGTGAAACAGCTGTACATATTTGCTACGGCTATGGGATCAAAGCGAATACAGATTGGAAAAAAACGCTGGGAACAGAGTGGCGGCAATATGAAGAGATTTTTCCAAAACTGCAAAAATCTAATATCGATATCATTTCACTCGAATGTCAAAACTCCCATGTCCCAATAGAGTTATTGGAGCTCATTCGAGGCAAAAAGGTGATGGTGGGCGCTATTGACGTGGCTACCAATACCATTGAAACACCCGAGGAAGTCGCCGCCACGCTTCGAAAAGCCCTGCAGTTTGTCGACGCCGACAAGCTCTATCCTTGCACCAACTGTGGCATGATCCCTTTACCTCGCGCAGTCGCCAGAGGCAAGCTGGATGCTTTAAGTGCAGGTGCAGAAATCGTCCGTAAAGAGCTCCTGGCTAAATAACCTCGCCAAATTCCCCAAGCCTGTGGTGGAAGCCATTTCACCCTATTAGGGTCATATCCGGGCAACCTGTCAGTTACCCGGATTACAGCCTTTTAATAATCGATGGTCTGGTAAATTATCTGAATCACTGCTGCTAAAAAATCCAGTCATTTCACCTGACTGGATTTCTCTGCGAATAACCTCAACGCTGCGCCCTGCTATTTCCTCATCATCACTTACACAACCCCTTTCTATTAATCCTTTTATTCTTTGAGGATATTTCGCCTGTCCATCCCCACTTAAACTCTTTCGTAAAATTCAACGGGGGTGATTAACGCACTGGCGTAGCGCTTAACGTTAAACATCGGTGACAGAGTTAAACTTTTCGTTAATAAGATCTCAAAGGGTGCCGATGGGGTCAGAATAAAGGAAGAGAGGTATTGGTGACATTTTTGTCATTCTGCCGTCACTCACCGGCCCTTGTTGGTTTGGCACAATGACAGCGTCCAAAAGCTATAAACACCCAAAACAATAATAATTCGCGCAACTCAATTCCGCGCCAGGCCGCATCGCCTATCAGTTTCATGCCCGAGATTTACATCTGGTGCTGCGGCCTGGCAAAGACGGTAAGCCAGTGCGTTTTAAAGTCCTGCTCGATGGCAAAGCGCCAGGAGCCATGCATGGCACGGATATCTCTGCCGACGGTGACGGCGTGGTTACCGACCAGCGGCTGTATCAGTTGATCCGTCAGTCCGACAATCAGGGCGACCATACCTTCAGCATCGAATTTCTAGACAACGGCGTGACGGCTTACGCCTTCACCTTTGGTTAATCACGAGTGAGGTTTAGCATGAAAGCATCTAATGCAGGTTTATTGTCCCTTCGCCGCTCGGGCATCTGGGGCGTGTTTATCGCAGTCACGACGTTGCTGTGGTGCAGCATCGCCTGGTCGTTTGGCGGCGCGGAAGACGCCGTCGCCATTGAACCTCCGGCGCAGGATGAAGCGCCGGGGCAATCTCACAGCGAAACGGCGCTGTTTGCCGGCGGCTGTTTCTGGGGCGTCGAGGGGGTATTCCAGCATGTTAAGGGGGTAAAAAACGTGGTGGCGGGATATACCGGCGGCACGGCGGAAACGGCCAATTATGACACCGTCAGCAGCGGCACCACCGGCCATGCGGAATCTGTTGAAGTGACGTTCGACCCAACAGTGGTGTCTTACGGCAGCCTGTTGCAGGTATTTTTCTCCGTGGCGCATAACCCGACAGAACTGGACCGTCAGGGGCCGGACAGCGGGCCGCAGTACCGTTCGGCGCTCTTCCCGCTGAGCGCATCACAGGCAAAAGTCGCGCAGGCCTACATCACTCAGCTCGATGCCAGCCACGTATTTTCCAAACCGCTGGTCACCCGTATCGAAACGCAGAATCACTTCTATCCGGCCGAGGATTATCATCAGAACTATATGGCAGAAAACCCGGATAATCCGTATATCACCATCAACGATATGCCGAAGTTAACCCAGCTCAAACAGCTGTTCGCGGCACGCTATCTCCAGCAACCGGTGTTGTAAGGTGCGGGCGTTACCACGAGGTGCCGTTGGAGCGGTTGATGTTAAGCGCAAGTTTAGTGTGAAAGTTCGGCTCAAATTAACGAATAAACTTATAAATTCCGTTCATCGAGATATTTCCATAGAGTTGTGAGTTGCTGAATGTTTAAATATGCATTCATAGATCCTTTATATGCTTATCAACATGAAATGCATCGAAGGTGCTGCAAATCTCAGACATTGGAGAAATTGATGTGAAGCTGATTATTCAGATGCCCTGCTACAATGAGGGCAAGACTCTCGCCATTGCTCTGCAAGCACTTCCCCGCCAGGTTACCGGGTTTGATAGCGTTGAGTGGTTAATCATTGATGATGGCAGTCAGGATGACACTGTTGACGTCGCACTCGCGAATGGCGTTGACCACATCGTCAAGCACAGAGTCAATAAAGGTCTGGCACATGCGTTCATGACCGGCATAAATGCATGTCTTGACCATGGCGCAGATGTGATTGTGAATACTGATGCAGATAACCAGTACAATGCCGATGATATCCCGGCTCTGGTTGAGCCCATTCTGCAACATCGTGCCGAGTTTGTAATAGGCGCCCGCCCAATTCAGACAATCGACCACTTCTCACCAGCCAAGAAGTTCCTGCAAAAATTAGGAAGTTGGGTTGTGCGTGCCGCCAGCCAAACAGATATACCCGATGCCCCAAGTGGTTTCAGAGCCATAAGCCGCGAAACAGCACAAAAACTGATTGTTTTCAGTAATTACACCTACACACTTGAAACTATTATTCAGGCTGGGCAAAAGAATATCGCCATTACTTCTGTCCCTATTCGAGTCAATGAAGATCTTCGTCCGTCAAAGTTGGTTAAAAGTATCCCCTCTTATATACAACGCAGTGTCATTACTATCGTTAGAATATTTGCTATCTATCGGCCATTTCGCTTTTTTGGCTGCATTGGCGCAACATTGTTTGCAGCCGGATTTTTAATTGGATTACGGTTTGTTTTTAAATTCTTTTCCGGTGAGGGAGAAGGTAATATTCAATCATTGATCCTTGCTTCAGTCTTACTCGGCATGGGATTCCAAACTATTTTAATTGCTTTTGTTGCAGATCTTCTTGCAGCCAATCGTAAACTTCTTGAAGATTTAAGATTCAAAACAGCTCAATTAAAAAAAGAAGAAAATAGTAATAAACACCATTGAAATGCATAAATGAAAATTAAATCGGTTAAAATTTAGGAAGAAAGAAGACATGAGTATAAAAGTTGCTGGTGGCAAGAAAGAAAATGGCATCGTTATCGGGAATTCATATGATAAGTATGGAGCAAAAAACCCTATAGTAAAATGGATGATGAATGGTTTTGAATCCTCATTATCATCGTTCGTTGAGCAAGTTAACCCTAAAGAAATACATGAAGTAGGGTGTGGTGAAGGTTATTGGATACTGAACTGGAGTAAAAATGGGATGAATGCCCGGGGTTGTGACTTCTCAACTCAGATAATAGATATTGCACAACAGAATGCAAGATCTTCGGGTATATCTCCAACTATTTTCAAATCCAGAAGTATTTATGACCTGATAGAGGGTGAAGATAGCGCTGACTTAATGGTTTGTTGCGAAGTCCTCGAGCATTTGGAAGATCCTGAAGCAGGGCTGCGCGCGTTACAAAGAGTTGCTACCGACTATGTTATCCTAAGCGTTCCAAGGGAACCTATCTGGTGCGTATTAAACCTTGCTCGTGGTAAATATATTTCTTCTTTAGGCAACACTCCCGGTCATCTACAAAATTGGTCAAAAAACAAATTTCTTAAACTGGTAAGTCAGTATTTCACTATTGTTGACGTTAAAACCCCATTACCATGGACAATGGTTCTATGCCGTCGTTTTTGAAAATAAACTCAAAAAAAATGAAGAAGATTTTTAGTCTGGCAGGTAGTACTTTAGCTATGATAGGAATCATATTTATTGCCATTCGGTTACACGGCTATTGGAGGGGGGCTCACCTTGAAAAAGTGCATACCTCAGTATGGGTAATCATTATTTTACTCGCTTTATGTTATAGCGTAATTAACATTTTTCTTGCATTAAGCTGGAGATCGATTCTTCTACATTTAAATGTAGAGGTTTCCAAGGCATGGGCCGTAAGAGTTTATGGAATTTCTCAGTTGGCAAAATACGTGCCAGGAAATATATTCCATCTAGCAGGGCGCCAGGCACTCAGCATGGCTGCAGGATTACCTGCAAAAAAGGTACTAACATCATCTCTTTATGAACAAGGTATCATCATTATTAGTGGTGTTGCTGCAGGTTGGATTGTGTTATCTGCTTTAGCCCCCTCCTTTCCATTACTAATGGGCATCAGTCTGTTAATAATAAGTTTAATGATACTCTTGGCCTGTTTACAGTTTTTTCTCAGTAAAAAAATGGCCATTGCCGGTCTATTACAAATTACTTTCCTGATTTTCTCAGCGTTCATTTTTGTAGCCATTCTAAAAAACATCACACATGCTGAATATTTAGGGCCTGATGTTCTTTTTTATGCTGGCGGAACATATATTATTGCCTGGCTGGCGGGGCTAATTACACCCGGAGCCCCTGCAGGTGTTGGGGTCAGAGAGTTGGTCATTTTATTCTGTCTGAGCAATATAATTCCAGAATCAGAGCTATTACTTGCCGTGGTCCTTGGTCGAGTAGTTACTGTAATAGGTGATGTTATTTTCTACGTTTATGCGCATTTCATTCGAATGAAACAAGAATCTCTTTAAGAGTTATAACTCCATGAAATTAGACAATAAAATAGCTACCGCACTACTGAATTTAGCAAAAAAAAACAACGTAATAGTTTTTATACTATTTGTTTTTTTAGCTTTATGCTATGGGTATTACTCGAGCATAGACATGGGTATCCCTCCCGATGAATTCGCACACATGGGGTATATTTATGACGTAGTTAAAAATGGATTCCCTAACTATTCTGCAGGTTTTATTTATGAAACAGATAAATACAACTATCTTCCTCACCCAGCATTATATTATTTCATTACAGGTAATATAGCGAAGCTGTATCATCTATTCGATGTCTATTCTACAAGACCTCTGCGTATAATAAACATCCTAACTTCAATGGGTACACTACTGGTTATATATGCCGCGTTAAACAAAATGGGTATAAGAAAATCTTCTATTTTTTTAGCATTGATTATTCTTTTATGTATTCCTATGTTTATTCTTTTGAGCGCGTCAATTAATAACGATACATTGATGATATTCGGATGTGCGTTAGTCACCTATTCATTAGTCCTCTATTACTACCATGCGACGACCAGGAAAGTAATAGGTTATTTATTACTTGGGTGTGTTATTACTGCATTGAGTAAAGCAACCGGCGCCCTATCTATGGTGTGTATGATCTCTGTATTTATAATTATACAGAATGTTAAACTTAAGAAATTTATATTTAATTTGAAAATATTAGATTTTTTCCTGATCATTTTTTCTATTAGCTGTGTAGCCATATACTTTCTTATTGTTTATAAACATTTTGGCAAGCTCTTTCCTGCACCTCAGGGCGACCCAAGCGATTGGTTTCTGGTAATGAACCCCAATTACCCACGCTACACGCTTTATGAACACTTAATCGCATTTTATCAGTCCAATATGACCACGTTATTATCTCCATATGGCCATGGCTATATTGAAGACTTACAAATAAGGAGAATACTTCTTGGTATTACCCTTGCAACTTCACCGATATTAATCATTGCCAGTTTATATAAAGAATCATATAAATGCTCTCCCAAGTGGAAGTTATTAACAATTTTCATAAGCTCTTTCATTATTTTCGCTATTTTCTACTTCCATACTGTTCGGTCAATGAATCTGCGTACAGGTTATACAGGAGCTATGCAAGCAAGATACTTTTTTGGATTTTTACCCGCACTGGTAATCGTTTATGCAATTTTAATCGAAAAAATAACCATCAATACACTTAGAACCCCATTAATTATTTTCCTTATAAGCCTGCTAGCCTTCTCATTCTATCCTTCGTACAGTAGTTTAAGACAGGAATTTTATGGGCAAAGTCTAAGCAATACAACATCTGGTGAACTTACTAAAGATAGAGAATTCAGACAGAATTTCGTTGCCAAATACAATAAAATAAACAAGGTACAGCTACTTTTTGGCACTTATCAAAATAAAAATAACAGCACCGGTGAAGTTTCTTTAAAAATTGTGGACTCACAAAATCACACTCTGACGCAAAAAGATATCAAGCTTAGTGATATTACTGATAATACTTGGGTAAGTTTTGATTTTGTCACTACCCCGTTGACTGTGGGACAAACATATCGATTAGTCCTTACTTCAAGTAATATTGCACCAGGTAATGCCGTGACATGGTGGGCGCTGAAGCCCCAAATTATAAACCCTCAGTTTGTGGGTACCCATTACGGGCCACATGAAGATCCCATTCAACTCTATCAAGATGGGCAGGCCTATATAGATGGTCAGCCCGTCCAAAAGAGTTTTAGTTTTAAGATTTATCATAATTAGTAATTCATGCGCTATATCCTTATAAGGATTTAGATGAATTGTCACACAAAAATGACAGATGAACTTCCCGGCTGTCATTACTCTCACCGGTGATGTCGTACTTGCCGCCGCAGAAGTCGTAGATTTTCCGGAAGGTATCTTCCCTGCGGCTACGCTCGAGCGGTGCAATGATCGAAGTGGTATAGCTGGCTTCGCCGCTGACTCCGCTGGCGTTGAGCGGGCGATAGCCGGGCGAACCGACCGGTTTATCGATGCTTGAGCACCCTGCCAGCAGGCTTATGGCCGCGGTTGCCACTAATGTGCCGATGTATTTCATGCCGATCTCTGAAAAAAGGTAGTGTTATAAGAGTATCGGCTGAAATGGCCCGAGCATTAATTTTTCACCCCGGCCAAGGGTCAGAAAGGCGTTGGTCAGGCTTTGTCATGCCAATAGGCCACCGAACGCACGAAGGTCGGATCCATCCCCTGCGTCTGCGTGAAGTGATCGTTCATGGCTTTGACAAACTGCCCTTCACCGGTCAGCCAGATGAAGTAATTCGCATCCGGCAAGCTCAAACCTTTCAGCTTACTCATCACGGCGATATCAGCCTGTTCGGTACTTTTCCCATCTGTAATGACCCACTCGACGTTGATCGCCGGACCAAGATCCAGGTACTCCGCACACTGCGCATTTTGTGCCCTGACTATCAGCGTGATATGCGGATTGACCCCGCCATTACGCAGCTCAGCCAGGCGACGTTTAACCGCCGGTAACCCGGTTTCGTCGCACACGTAAAGTTGCCAGCCGTAGGTCAGCGGGACCACCAGCGATCCGCGCGGACCGCCGATGACCAGCGGATCACCCGGTTGGACGTTTTCAGCCCACTGGCTTGCCACACCGCCATCATGCAGGAAGAAATCCAGCGTCAGTTCCTGAGTTTCTGCATTAAAGCTGAGCGGCGTATAGTCCCGGCTTTGCGGCCGCGGGCCATCCGGCCAGACGATGCCGTCATCGCTGACCGTCGGTGGTGCAACCTCTTCCCCTGCCGTGGCCGGGAAAAACAGTTTGGTATGGTCGTCAAAACCGCGTGAGGAGAACCCTTTAAGCTGTTCCCCACCCAACACAACGCGCTTAAAACAGCCCGCGACGGTCTCAACCTGTTTCACAATCAGGCGGCGGAAGGCCAGTTCGTTCTTCACTCTGACTGGCGCAGCGGATTGGTTTATTTCAACATTGCTCTGTTCCATCTTTCTCTCTCTTTGGGTCGCGTGTGCATTAAAAATTGAATTCAGACAGGTGCATTGCCCTCTTCCGTGGCGGCTGATTTGCGATCGTTCCTGTCGGATACATGGTTGATGCTTTGTTGATAAATTGCATCCAGAATAACATTTCACTTGCCATTATAGTGATAACGATTATCATCCGCAACAAGCCAAAAATGAGACATCGTGAAAAATAAACTCATATTTTACAAGGATAAATGGCCTCCTCTGGAGTGAGGGATCTTACAGGAAACCCCTTTTCTGATTAATTTTTATTCGAAAATCTTTTGTCAGGATGGCGGATAAAATGGCAGCAAGTGATGAGCAAATTTTAATAATTAGTGTGGAATAAAACTAAAATGCTCAAACCTTTTAAAACGCAGGGAATCGTTAAAAACGCTATTTTTCTGGGTACGCTTCTCAGTACCACGTTACACACTCACGCAGCGGAAAACGTTACCAATACGGTTCAGCCAGTCACAGGAAAAAACCAGACGCAGGCCACAGGGAAAAAGAAACCGGTCGTCCGTTCTGCGCAGGATCTGGCGCAGAACAGTGAAGAGGTGATGACCGTTACCGCCGTCGCCGAAGACAAGACGCCGGGATCGAAAACCACCCTCACCGCCGCCGATATGCAGAATAAAGGCGGCAATGATTTTGGCACCATCATGCGTTATGAGCCGTTAATCAGCGCAACCGGCTCCAGCGGCGGTTCGTCAGCGGGTAAAAGCGGTTTCGACCGAGCTGGCTATACCGGCTACAACATCCGTGGCCTGGAAAGTAACCGTGTCGGCATCGACGTCGACGGCATTGCGCAGCCTAATGCCACCGGCCGCAGTTACGCCAGCCGCGCGGGCCTCGGGACATCCGGCATTGGACGCGATTACATCGATCCGTACATGTACGGTCAGGTAGATATCGAATCCGGGGCCACATCGGCAGAACGCGCCAACACGTCCATCGGCGGCGCGGTCTCCTTCCTGCCTAAATCAGCGGATGACTACCTCACCCCGGACAAAACTACCTACTTCGGCTATCAGTCAGATTACGACTCTTCCGACCGCAGCTGGCACAACGGTATTACCGCCGCCGCCGGTGATGAGACCCTGCGTGGTGTGGTCGCCATCAGCCGCCGTGACGGGCAGGAAACCCGTAACAACAGCGGAACGATTGACGCCTACCCGGCTAACTGGCACTCAACGGCGGTGATGACCTCCGGGATCTGGCAGCCCAACGACGTGCATAAATTGACCGGCACGCTCGACTATTACGAGAAGGTCAATCACACCCATTACGACAGCTGGGATAACGCAGGCAATGTCATTTTAGGCACCGCCCAACAGCAGAGTAATACCCGCCGCTGGGGCCTCAGCCTGAAAGACGAATGGACACCTTTCAATGATTACGTTGATGCCGTGGTCTCCAAAATCTATTACCAACAGACCCAGGCCCATGACCTGACCCAGATGCCCGCCGATGCCACCACCCTGGAAACGGTCTATTCCGACTATGACGTGGAGACTTACGGCGGCGAAACCCGTTGGCTTAAAACGCTCGGGCGCCATGCCCTCAGCGCCGGGCTTAACGCACGCGTTTCCCAAACCTCGCGCCCGTTCCGTCAGGAAGAGGGCGAGACCACCAACAGTTCGATCATGAAACCGGAATCTGACAGCCGCAGTTATGCGCTGGGCGGTTTTGTGCAGGACAACATCAAGTTTGATGTCGACGGTCATGACTTCTCCGTCGTCCCGGCGGTACGCATGGCCTATCAGAAAACCAAGCCGCGTAACCTGTCTGAACTGACCACCGGCAGCGCAGTATTGGACGACGCTGAAGTCAGCACGCTCTACAGTCAGCCCAATACCGACACCCAGGTGCTACCGTCATTCAGCTTCATGTATGACATTACGCCGACGCTGATGACCTACCTGCAATACAAGCGCGGCGCACAGTTCCCGGACGCCAGCCAATTATACGGCTCATGGAACCTGGGCTCCTCTTATGCCGGCCGTCAGCAGTACGCACTGATTGGCAACACGGATCTGAAAACCGAAACCAGCAATAATTTCGAATGGGGCATGAAGGGTGAAGCCACTGAAGGTGTGACGTTCAAAACCGCCATGTTCTACAACACCTACAAAAACTTTATCGCCAACACCCGTTACAGCCGTTCGGCGAACCCGGCGATGTTTGGCAATGTACCGTCTAACATCTACACGATTTATCAGGCCGAAAACCGCGATAAAGCCTATATCTACGGCGGCGAAGTCAGCACCAAACTCAACTACGGCAGCTGGTTTAGCCGCGTTAATGGCCTGAGTACCACGCTGGCGCTCGGTTATAGCGAAGGCAAGTCCAAATCGGGTTATGACGGCGATAAATACGTGGATCTCGACAGCGTTCCACCCATGAAAGCCATCGCCGGAATGGCATGGGATGATCCGTCAGGCCTTTATGGCACGGCGGTCACCGCCACTTTCGTCAAAGGCAAAAAAGCCACCGCTACTAACCGCCAGAGCTACACGAACAACGGCTCGGCGCTAACCGATTCCTCCACCGACTATATGCGCGTGCCGGGTTACGGCATGGTGGATTTGACGGCCTACTGGCAGGCGGCCAAGCACGTGAGAGTTAACGGCGGTGTGTATAACCTGACCGACCGTAAATACTGGGATTACCTGAGCAGCCGTCAGCTCACCGATAACACCAAGCAGGATGCCTACAATCAGGCGCTGGCCGTGATGCCAGGGCGTAATGTCCAGCTGGGAGTGAATGTCGATTTCTAAAGCGAAACTGAAATAGCGAATACAGGGTGTCACGCAATACGGGTGACGCCCTTTTTAGCCGCAAAATTTAGCAATAAAGAAAGGTAATAATGTCCTGCCGGCTCAGCCGGTAGACGCCCTCAAAGCGCATGCCGGCGCGAAAATCGGCACTGAGCGTGACGGTCAACTCCAGCGTGAAGCGGCATTGCTGTTCATCAAGCGTGACCAGTTGTGCGTCGAGAAAACCAAACAGCCTGCCCACCTGAGGGTAGAGCATTTTAAACAGGCTCTCTTTGGCGGAGAAGGTCAGGGTCAGCAGGGCTGAGAGGGAAAGACGCGGATGGCGGCGCAGCAGTTCATATTCGGCGCCGTTGACAATCATCGGCAAAAACTCCAATGCCTGCGGCCCCTCCATCTGGGTTTCTATATCAATACCCACGCCGCCGGTGAGCAGCATCGGCTCGCCATGTTGTGCGGCGCAAAGTGCGATGTTGGCGTTATGGCTGATTGCCCCCTGTACCCGTTCCGGCCAGCGTGGTGCGCGGTTATCGCCGATTTCAAGAGTAAATCGCGCATAACCCAGGGAGTGTAAAACCACCGACGCCAGATAGCGCCCGGCAAGAAATTCGGCGCGCCGCTTCGGTACGGCGCGCGTCAGGGAGGGCGGAAAAACCACGCCAAGTTCAGCAAACAGCCCGTCATGGTAGGCATCCACCGCAAAATGGCAACGTGCAATCTTTCCTGGGAAATACGCCGCCTGCGGCAGATTCAGCCACTCAACGGCAGTGATAAAGTGATGTGGCATCCCGGCCTCTCTTCATTACTTAAGCACCCAGCGTTGCGCCACCATCTATAACAATATCCTGCATCGTGATATGGCTGGCGCTGTCAGATGACAGAAACAGTACCGCTTCGGCGATTTCCTGTGGCAACGCAATTTTACCCAGCGGGATCCCCAGCTTGAACTGGTCGGGGAATCCGGCGATGGTGCGCTGTTCTGCATCCGGCGTTTGCCACATCGCCTGCTGCATCGGCGTATGGGTGGAACCCGGCGACACCAGATTACAGCGCACGCCGAACGGGGCCATCTCCAGACCGACGGTCAGACACAGGCTGCGCAGGGCAGCTTTCGATGCACAATAGGCCGACATGCCCACGCGCGGCACGTGGGCGGCGTTTGAGGCAATGCTGACGATCGCACCGCGCTTCTGGCGGCGGAACATCGGCAGCGTATGGCGGAACAGGTTAAACGCCCCGCCCGCATTGACTGCCAGACAACTGTGCCAGTCATCGTCACTGATTTCATCCGTGGCACCCATGCGCAAAATACCTGCGCCATTGACCAGTATATCCAGTACCGATTGTTCAGCCAGCAGACGCTGGCAAACCGCCGCCACCGCCTGACTGTCGGTGATATCCAGCACTTCAGTGCGGAACGGGTAGTCATCGCCGCTAAAGGTTTTATCGAAACCGGTCACCGTCGCGCCCGCTTTTTGAAATGCCAGCGCGGTGTGCAAGCCAATTCCCTGCCCGGCCCCGGTCACCCATACCTGTTTACCGCCGAAATTCCATACTGTGCTCATCAGGCTTTTTCCCCGGACAGCAGCGCCCACCAGCCGTCGATAGTCGGCGTTTTGGCCAGCGCGACAAAATCGATGTCGGCGCGAATTTTCCGCCAGCGGGTAGCCAGCGCCATGATGCGCACCGAGTCCAAACCGTAGTCGATCAGGTTCTCATCATCGCTCATATCCTCACTGTCTTCGTCCAGCAGCGGCAGGATCAGTGCCCGCAGCGCCGCTTTACTTTCGATTTGTTGGCCGTTGCTCTGCGGCAGGAGTTCTGCCGTCGTCACCACCCGTCCACAGCGTCCGGCGGTATAGCGCAGCGCCATCAGGTGCTCATCGCGGGAGAAGTCGGCCAGACCGTCGGCCACCATAAAGGGCTGAATGTTGCGCATAAACGCGTCGATAGCGGTGGTCAGGCAGCCAATGTGCGCGTACACCCCGCAAATGATCAGCTGGTCGCGGCCGGTTTCCTGCAAAATGTCCTGCAACGGCGAGCGGTGAAACGCGCTGTAGCGCCACTTCACCAACACCTGATCGTCAGCGTCCGGTGCCAGCGCATCCACCACCGCCTGCTGATCCGGATGCTTATTCAGGCCTGGCCCCCACATGTCATTGAGCAGCGCGCGATCTTGGTCACTTTGGTTATTCGGCTGGGCCGTATAAAACACCGGGATCCCAACCGACTTGCAATAACGACGCAGGGCGGCGATGTTCTCCACCACCTGCTGAATCAGCGGGCTGTCTTCGCCCCAGAAATTCAGGAAGTATTTCTGCATATCGTGGATCAGCAACGCCGCACGCTGTGGCTCAACCTTCCAGCTGACTTTATTGGCGGGCAGTTCACTCAACGCAGGCAGCGTGTAGGATTCGAGTTTTGGAATGGCCATGAATTATTCTCCCTGAGGCTCAGGTTGTTCTTGTGAATTTAACTGTTCTTGTAAAATGAGCTGTTCGCGTAAAAGCTTCTTATCGACTTTGCCTACCGGCGTCAGCGGCAGTAGATCTACCCGTACGAAACGATCCGGGAGTTTGAACTCCGCTACGCCGAGCTCGCGCAGATGACGGCGCAGCTGGACCGGCTTAAAGGCACCCTGTGTTATCACAAACGCGCAGCTTTTCTCGCCCATCAGACTGTCAGGCATCGAGACCAGCGCGGCATTAATCACACTGTCGTGGCGCAGCAGCAGGTTCTCTATCTCTTCCGCCGCGATCTTCTCACCGCCGCGGTTAATCTGATCTTTCAGCCGCCCCTGCACCTGCACATAACCGTCTTCGGTTAACGAAATCAGATCACCGGAGCAGTAAAAGCCCTGCGCGTCGAAGGCACTGGCGTTATGTTCCGGGCTGAGGTAGTAGCCACGGAAGGTATAAGGGCCGCGCGTCATCAGGCGGCCGGTTTCGCCCACGGGCAGCGCATTGCCCTGCTCATCGGCCACCCAGAGTTCATCATCGGGGGACATTGGCGTGCCCTGCGTCGTGAGTATGTGCCAGTCGTCGTCATCTAGCAGGGTGTAATTCACCAGTCCTTCGGCCATGCCGAATACCTGCTGTAACTGACAGCCGATCTCTGCCGGAATGCGCGCCGCCAGCGTCTCGCCGAGCTTGGCACCACCGACCTGTAAGAGCTGCAAACTGTCGAGGGACGGATGCCCTTCCCACTCGTTCATGGCCTGTAGCCACAGCGTGACGGCCGGTGGCACCAGCGCGGTCACGGTAATGCGGTGTTGCGCTATCAGCGGGAAACAGACCTGCGCGCTGGGGTCCATGGCCAGAATCACATGGCCACCCCCGAAGAACACGCCGAGCGCACCGGGTGAACTCATCGGGTAGTTATGGGCTATCGGCAAGGCGCACAGGTAACGGGTGTCGCGGTCAAACCGGCAGATCTCGACGCTGCGCCGGATGCTGTAGTAGTAATCATTGTGGGTGCGCGGGATAAGCTTCGGCGTGCCGGTGCTGCCGCCGGAGAGCTGGAAGAAAGCCACGTCGTCCGCTGGGGTCGGTGCGGCGCTGAAATCGCCAGCGTCCTCTGCAATCCAGGCTGCCAGCGAATGTTCTCTATCCGGCGCATGGCGCAGCGCCATCACCCGTAACGAAGGATGCTGCGCCACGAAGGTGTCCAGAAATGCGTGGTCCGTAAACAGCCCGTGGCTGGCATCGGCAATCAGCAGCACGGGTTGGATCTGCGCCGCATATGCGTTCAATTCACTGCGCTGATGGCTGTACAGCGCATTCACCGGCACCACGCCGATTTTAAGCAGCGCGAAAAACACCACATAAAATTCGGTCACGTTGCCAAGCTGAACCAGTGCGGTATCACCGGATGTCAACCCGCGCCGTAACAGCGCAGCCGCCAGCCGGTCAGACTGCACAGCCAGCTGACGATAACTGAGGGCGGAAGTGGCGTCGGTAATGGCGATGGCATCGCTGCCCGCCTGACGCTGTAAAATATCGGTCAGCGGCAGATCAAGCCAGTAACCGCGCTCGCGGTAGCGCTGTGCCAGGTCATCAGGCCAGCGGGTAAATGCAATAGTCATAATAGTGTTAATACCCAAAGTAATTGGAGTCGCCTGGAGGCGCCTACTTTTGGTGCAGCAAGGCGGCAAGCGAATGACAAATCGGTTGGGCACCGATTTGAACAGCGCGAGCGCTGGCCCCCAGGGTGAGCCTCATTGAAGAGGCTCATAATCCCGATGAGCTGACATGAAGTCAGTGATTCGGGTGAATGAGCGCAGCTAACGCAGACTGCCGCTTCAAGTACAAAGGGGATTCAGGCCGAACGCGCGCATCATCGTGCTTAGCTTGGTGCCGGTCTCCGCCCATTCCGATTCAGGCACAGAATCCGGCACAATGCCGGCACCGGCGAACAGCCTGACCTGACGGCCATGGACGGTACCGCAGCGGATGGTCACAACCCATTCTCCGTTGCCCTGTGCATCGCACCAGCCGACAATGCCGCCAAACAGGCCACGGTCGAAAGGCTCAAGTTGAGAAATCAGCTCACGAGCAGAAACGGTCGGCGTGCCGCACAGCGCCGGGGTCGGGTGTAACAGACAGGCCAGCGAGAGCGCATTTTCGGCACTGTCCGCCACGTCGCCGTCGATAGGTGACGCGAGATGCCATAGGGCCGGAGTACTGAGCAATTCTGGCTGCGATGGGATATGCAGATGCGAGCAGCGCGGGGCAAGTACCTCACGCATACCGTCGGTGACGATGTGATGTTCATAAGCATCTTTGGCAGAGGTCCGCAGTGCATTTTTGACGGCATCATCCTGCACCGGATCGCTGTTGCGCCTGGCTGAACCGGCCAGCGGGTTGGAGTGAAAATGGTTGCCAAGCTTACGCAGCAGGAGTTCCGGACTGGCCCCCATCAGCGCCCCCTTTTCCAGCGGCACGTGGAAGTGATAGCCGCCGGGATTCTGCTCAATCATGCGCGCCATCAGCGCCGCGTTGTCCACCGGCCGTTGGGTTTCAATCTCAAGCAGACGCGAGAGCACCACTTTGCGCAGCGCACCGCGGGAGGTGGCTTCCACTGCGGAGGAGACCATCTGCATAAATTCAGGTTGGGCAGGATGTTCGGTTTTATGCGTGACATGCGGCACATCCCCCGTCGTCATCTGCGTACGATCGAGGAAGGACTGACGCTCAAACCACTGCACCTCTTTGGGTACAAACAGCGCCGAGGGTTGCTGTGTATCGAAAGGAATGGCCCCGCAGAGGATCGGGTGAGCAATCCCGGCGTCGCGCGCCTGAGCAAATGCCTGCTGCACGGTTTGCTGGAACGGGCTATTAAGCGCTTCGCCTCCGGCCGCGGGTTGGGTTATCGGCTTAAAACAGCCCTGCGTGGCCAGACTACGAAAAGGGGAGGTAAAGAAAAAACCGCCGGTAGGAGAGATCCCTGACAGGCTCTCAGCATGATCGTTATGCTGCTGCTCCGTCTGCCCTGCTCCGTCGCCTTTCCCGTCCATTACTACCGCATCCATCAGTTGACTCCTGTTAATAAAATGATAATGAATATAATAACGATTATCATTTACATCTGATGACGGTAAACTACTCGACGATGTTATGTGTGTCAATAATCGTAAACTGAAGCCTTGTGCTTTTTCATCAAAACAGAACGCATAGACTCACTGGCAAAGTGAGGTTTTTCAGCACGCTATAGTGAAGGATTGCATTTAATGAACAACACCCTGCTCCACCGTTTGGCCCTCGCAGGCGGAATATTTGCCCTGCTGACCCACGCTTGCTTCGCCGCTGAAAACGGCTGGCCACGGCAGATCCCGGGGGCACACGGCACCATTACGCTGGACCACGCGCCCAAGCGGATTGTCTCCACCAGCATCACCGTTACCGGCACTCTGCTGGCAATTGATGCGCCGGTGATTGCCAGCGGAGCCACCAGCCCCAACAGCCGTATCGCCGATGACCAGGGTTTTTTCCGCCAGTGGGGCAAGATTGCCGCCGAGCGTAAGGTGCAGCGGCTCTATATCGGTGAACCTAATGCCGAAGCCATCGCGGGAGAGGCACCGGATCTGATCATTATCTCGGCCACCGGCGGGGATTCTGCGCTGAAACTGTATGACCAACTTTCGGCCATTGCGCCGGTACTGGTGGTCAACTACGACGATAAAAGCTGGCAGGATCTGGCATTGCAGTTAGGCGTTGCCACCGGCCATGAAGCGCAGGCGCAAGCCACCGTACAGCAGTTTGATGAGCGGATTAAAAAGCTAAAAAACGAGCTCACACTTCCCGCACAACCTGTCTCCGCACTGGTCTACCGCCCGGATGGCAAGGCGGCTAATTTGTGGACTTCCGCCTCACCGCAGGGGCAGTTGCTGCACGAACTGGGGTTCACCCTCGCCACCGCGCCGGACAATGTGCACGGAGGCCAGAGCCAGGGCGTGCGTAAAGACATCGTACAGCTGGCCGGTGAAAACATGGCCGAAGGGCTGAACGGCAAAACCCTGCTGCTGTTTTCCGGCGATGACAACGACAGCCAGCGGCTGATGGACAACCGCTTCCTGGCTCATCTTCCGGCATTGCAGGACAAACAGGTTTATTCACTCGGCAATGACACCTTTCGCCTGGATTACTACAGCGCCAGCAACCTGCTGACGCGGCTGGAAAGGCTGTTTACTTCTCACTGACTGCACGGGCGGGCGCAGGCTGAACCTGTTGCCCGCCGGTCGCGGTATGCCGTAACGCCCGCATCGTAAACGCCAGTACCACGCCCAGTACCGCCGCCGTGAAGCCGAAGCTGGCTGAGGTCATGGCCGGTAGCATCACCGAGCCCATCGCCCCCAGCAGCAGTGCGCCGATGGCATCTCCCGTCACGTTCTGCGCCGTCCACAAACCGTTAATCCTGCCGAGGAAATCATCCGGCGTCAGGTTCTGGATCAGCGCATATTGCAGCAGCGCGTTGATGGCGCTGAGATAGCCGAAGACCATCAGGAAGGCCAGCCCGAGGCCGAACCACGGCATCAGACTAAACAGGCCGATAGCAACAAATGCGCCAATGGCGGTCAGCAGCAGCAGCCAGCCTGGCCGCGCCACGTTGGCCACCCGTCCGCTGGTCAGCGCACCGACCGCCGCGCCGAGCGGCACAGCGGCATACATCAGCCCCAGTTCAGAGGCACTGACCTGCCAGATCCCTGACAGCGCCGGGTAGAGTACGCGCACCGCGCTCGCCATGGTCAGCAATGCGCCCACCAGCGCCACCATGCCTATCACCCGGTTCTGTAGCAGGAAGGCGAAACCGGAGATCAGCGCCCGCAGCGGATGCTCACGCTTTTGCACCGGCGGCGCCAGCTGCGGCAATTTCAGCAGAGGGATCAGCGTCAGCCCGGTTCCGAATGCCGCCAACGCGTAGTTCCATACCACGCCACCACTGGCGATCACCAGGCCACCGATGGCCGGTGAAAGAATCGACCCAAACCGCACGGTCAGCATACTGATCGCTCCGGCCTGCACCAGATTTTCCCGCCCGACAATCGCTGGCGTCGCCGCCAGCAGCGCCGTCACCCCGACGGCCCCGAAGAAACCGTCCCATACCGCCAGCAGATAGATCAGCGTCAGTGAAGGCGCAGGTAACGCGGCGTTGATGCATAAGCCGATAAACCCCAGTCCGCAGGTGCTGCGCGCAAACAGGATCAGCCGGCGGCGCTCATAGCGGTCCGCCATGACCCCCCCCCATCAGCAGGCCGATAAACATGCCGCTGCCCGCCAGCGTGACCGACAACCCGACCAACAGCGTTGAGCCGGTCATGGACTGAATCTGCACCGGCACCGCGATACCGAGCAGACCAAGAGCCAGAATGGAGATAAAACGGGCGCAAAAAACGGCGCGGAAAGTGGCGTGGGTTTTCAGCAGGGAAAAGTCGAGCAAAATCGAAGGCTTATTCATTATAAAATTATCTTAAACGAGTAAAAGGCACAGTCAGAGTAGTGCTATAGAGTGATAACTCATGCTACCATAACCAAACGCAATAGATAATGATAATAAATATCATTAAGATTAACTTCGGTATTCTTACTCATCATGTCACGGCTTCTTACTGAACCATCCCCTGCGCGTTCCCCCCTGAATAAACCGGGGCAACGGGCCCAGCCGCGGGCTTTTTTGCCCCGTTCGCTCTGCATGCTGCTGGCAGTTGCCGCCCTGGTACTGGTTATTTTTCTGAGTCTCTCCACGGGCGCAAAACCGATCCCGCTGCACGCAGTCATTGGCGCTTTGCAGGGCCAGTGCGACTTGCCCGACTGCGTGATCGTGCGCGATGCGCGTTTACCGCGCACGCTGGCCGGGCTACTGGCGGGCATGGCGCTGGGGCTGGCTGGGGCGTTGATGCAGATCCTCACCCGCAATCCGCTGGCAGACCCGGGTATTCTTGGCGTCAATGCCGGTGCCGGTTTTGCCGTAGTCCTGGGCATCACCTTTTTTGGCGCGACCGATGTCAGCCAGTATCTGTGGTTCGCCTTTGCCGGGGCGCTGGTCGCCACCCTGATGGTGGCGCTGATCGGCGCCATCGGCGGTGGCAAAGTCAGCCCGATTCGCCTGACGCTGGCCGGTGTAGCACTCGGCGCCGTACTGGAGGGGTTTTCTTCCGGGCTGTCACTGCTCAATCCGCTGGTGTTTGATCAGCTGCGTTTCTGGCAGGCCGGTACGCTGGATATCCGCAGCATGGAGGTGATCCGCGTGGTGACATGGCCGATTATCACCGGCGCCCTGCTCGCGCTGCTGATGACCCGCGCCCTGAACACACTCAGCATGGGAAGCGACCTCGCCACCGCGCTCGGTACCCGTATTGTCCCCACACAACTTTGCGGCCTGCTGGCCGTGACCTTGCTGTGCGGTGGCGCAACGGCGGCGGTTGGGCCGATTGCCTTTGTCGGGCTGATTATGCCGCACATCGCCCGCCATCTGGCCGGGTCTGACCCGCGCTGGATGCTGCCCTGGATACTGGTGCTGACCCCGATGTTGTTACTGACAGCCGATATCGCCGGGCGGCTGCTGGTGCCGGGCGAACTGCGCGTGTCTATCGTGACCGCGTTTATTGGCGCACCGGTGCTAATTGTGCTGGTGCGCAACCGCGCCCTGATGAAGCGGGGCTGACGATGACCACGATAACGTCTACCACACCGCATTCGCGTAAATTTACGCCATTTTCACGTCAGATGCTGACGCTATTAACCCTATTCTTGTTATGCGCTGCATTGGCGGTTTATGGCCTCGGCAGCGGCACGCTGTCCCTTACTCCGTGGCAGGTGATTAACGCCCTGCGCGGCGAAGGGCCACATAACCTGACAGTGATCGTCACCCAGTGGCGGTTGCCGCGCGTGGCGATGGCGCTGATTTTAGGCGCGGCACTGGCCGCCAGCGGGGCGATTTTTCAGTCGCTGATGCGCAATCCGCTCGGCAGCCCTGACGTCATCGGCTTCAATACCGGAGCCTACAGCGGCGTACTGGTGGCTATCGTGCTGTTTAATAGCGCGATCCTCGGCATGACCCTTGGCGCGATGGCGGGCGGTTTGCTGACTGCCGTCGTAGTTTATCTGCTGGCCTGGCGTAACGGCGTAGAAACCTTCCGCCTGATCATTGTCGGTATCGCCGTGCGCGCACTGCTGGTGGCGGGTAATACCTGGCTGGTGATTTCAGCTTCGCTGGAGTCGGCACTGACCGCCGGTTTGTGGAGCGCAGGGTCACTGAACGGTATCACCTGGGCCAAAAGCCTGCCGGTCGTTGGCCTGATTATTGTGGCATGGGGACTGGCGGTGCTGCTCTCACGACGGATGCATTTGCTGGAGATGGGTGATGATATGGCCCGTGCGCTGGGCGTGCCGGTAGAACGTTCACGGCTGCTGCTGATGCTGGCAGGGGTGGCACTGACGGCCGCCGCCACCGCCGTAGCCGGTCCTATCTCCTTTATCGCGCTGGTGGCACCGCAGATTGCCCGCCGGTTGTGTGCAAATCAGTCGCAACCGCTACTGATTGCAGGCCTGACCGGCGCGCTACTGCTGCTGGCGGCCGACGTTGCCACACAGCGCCTGTTCCTTCCCTACCAGCTGCCGGTTGGGGTGCTGACCGTGAGTCTCGGCGGTATTTATCTGATGGGTTTATTAATTCGTGAGTCGCGCAGAAAATGATGACATCCACCTTGCATAACGCCCCGCTGCGGGGTGAAAACCTGACCCTGAGTTACGACAAGAAAGTGGTGATAGAAGGGCTGAATCTCGCCATTCCGCCAGGCGAACTCACGGTGATCATCGGCCCGAACGCCTGTGGGAAATCGACCCTGCTGCGCACGCTCAGCCGCCTGATTACGCCACAGTCGGGCAGCGTGCTGCTCAACGGGCGACACATCCGCGAGTACGCGACTAAAGAGGTGGCGCGTGAACTCGGCCTGCTGCCGCAAAGCTCCGTCGCGCCCGGCGACATTCTGGTGGAGGATTTAGTCGGCCGTGGGCGTTATCCACATCAGCGCCTGTTCAGTCGCTGGAGTGAAGCCGACCGGCTGGCCGTGGCGGAGGCTATGCAGGCCACCGGCATCAGCGAACTGGCGGACCGCACTGTGGATAGTCTTTCCGGCGGGCAGCGCCAGCGGGTGTGGATCGCCATGGTACTGGCGCAGCAAACGCCGCTGCTGCTGCTTGATGAGCCAACCACCTGGCTGGATATCACCCATCAGATTGATTTGCTCGAACTCATGCATGACCTGAACCGCAATCTGGGCCGCACGCTGGTCGTGGTGCTGCATGACCTCAATCACGCCTGCCGTTACGCTACGCATCTGATTGCCATGCGTGATGGCAAAATTGTCGCTGAAGGTGCTCCGGCAGAGATTGTCACCACGTCGCTGATCGAAGAGGTATTCGGCCTGCGCTGTATGATCATTGACGATCCGGTTTCGCATACGCCCCTGGTGGTGCCGCTGGGAAGAGAGCCTTCGCCAGCGGCCTGAACGCTAAACGGCTAAGGTTCTTAAAACACGGTTGAGCAGCGGTCCCAACACCTTGAAGGATGCCGGTGAGACGATATCCACGTGCGCGCAGTCCAGTTCATGAACCTGCAGAGCATCGACATATTCCGCCCAGGTCTGCTGCACATCCATCCCCTCCTGTAACGTCTGGCGGGCAACAAACAGCGTGGCCTGCCCGTGAAAACGTGCCGTTTTCGTGGCTGACAGCAACCTCACCGAGTCCGCATAGTTGGCTTCGATATGGTCAAACATGGTTTGACGGGCTTCGCTCTGTTCGCCATCCAACGTCTGTTCAGAGGCGGCACGGAACTGCTGGCGTTCGCGCTGGATCTCCTGCAGGACGTTGTCGTCGAGCATCACGTCCCAGCTCTGGGTCTCCGGCGGGTAGGTATCCAGCAACCCGAGAAACGCCACCTCCTCCCCTCGGGCCTGTAAACGAGCCGCAATGCCCTGCGCCAACGTCCCCCCGAGGGAATAACCGATGAAGTGATAGGGCCCGTGCGGCTGCACCGAGAGCACGGTTTGCAGGTGAGCATCGCACACCTGTTCCATATTCTGGCTGAGCGCCAGCGGACCGTCAGGATATGGTGACTGAATGCCGACCAGCGACCAGTGTTCATCGATATAACGCGGCAATACGCTAAACTGCCAGGAAAAACCCGAAGCCGGATGCAGGCAGAACAGGGTCGGCCCGCTGCCGGTACGCAGCGGCAGCACGGCATCAAAACCGCTGCGATCCGCCTCTTCCTGCGTGCGATCTTCGGCCAGCAGTTGCGCCAGCTGTTCGACGCGTGAGGCCACCATCACCTGCCCGACCGATACCGGCTTGCCAAGTTCGCGCCGTAACTCTGCCGCCAGACGCATTGCCAGCAGCGAATGGCCGCCGAGCGCGAAGAAATCGTCGTCGGCGAAGACCTGTTCACACTGCAATAAACGGCCGAACAGCGCGGCAACGGTGCTCTCCAGCCCGGGCAGCGGCCTGCGCCCCTGCGTTTGCGCCCCGCTTTGCGGCTGCGGTAAGGCTTTTCGGTCGAGCTTACCGTTCGCGCTGAGGGGCAGCGCATCGAGCGTGACCAGTACCACCGGTACCATATGCGCGGGCAGACGTTCTGCCAGCGCGGCCCGCAGACTTTCCGCGTCCAATGTCACACCCGGCTGAGGGACCAGATATCCCACCAGCTGACGTGCGTCACCGCCGGTCGCCTCGCTGCTGACGGCACCCAATGTCATGGCGTTGGTCACCGCCTGCTGTACGCCAGGCAGCGAGAGCAGCGCATGGTCAATCTCGCTCAGTTCGATACGCTGACCGCGAATTTTCAGCTGGTCATCACTGCGCCCGAGATACTCCACCGCACCGTCAGGCAGCCAGCGCGCGACGTCGCCGGTGCGGTACATGCGTCCGCCCTGCCCGAACGGGTCGGCAACAAAGCGACTGGCGGTGAGCGGTGGACGGCCGAGATAGCCCTGCGCCAGCTGGTCGCCGGTCAGGTAGAGATCCCCCGCTACGCCGGGCGGTACCGGCTGTAAGCGCGCATCGAGAATACGCAATCCGGTGTTCCAGACCGGCAGGCCAATCGGCACATTCGCCCCGTTCACCGCCGCCAATGCGTCGCCCCAGGCGGGGTGCCAACTGACGTCCACCGCCGCTTCCGTTGGGCCATAAAGATTGTGCAGCGGCACGCCGGTTTTACGCTGCCACAGGCGGCAAAGCTCGGCGGGCAGCGCTTCGCCGCTGCAAAATACCTGTTTGAGCGAAGCACACTGGGCGATAGCCTGCGGGGTATCCAGCGCGCTGACAAACGCCGCCAACATCGACGGCACAAAGTGCAGCGTAGTGACCTGATGCTGCTCAATCAGCTTCAGCAGTTGTTCAGGATCACGGTGCGCTTCCGGCGGAGCCATCACTAACCGGGCACCCACCATCAGCGGCCAGAAAAACTCCCACACCGAGACGTCAAAGCTGCACGGCGTTTTCTGCAACACCACGTCATGACTGCCGATAGGGTAGTGATCCTGCATCCACAGCAGCCGGTTAACGATAGCCTGATGCCCCACCACCACGCCTTTCGGGCGGCCGGTGGAACCGGAGGTGAAGATCAGATAAGCGGCGTGCTCCGGTGTGGGGGCATCAACCGGGATCTCTGTCGCCGCATCGGGGCTGAACGGCTTATCGACCAGCAGAACACGGCCTTGTCCGGCAAAGCGCGCAAGCTGGTCGGGATGAGTGATAATCAGACGTGGTTTTGCATCTTCCAGCATCATCCGCAGACGTTCGTCTGGGTAGCCGGTATCCAGCGGTAAATAGGCTGCGCCCACGTCAACAATCGCCATCAACGCCAGGGACAGAAACACCGAACGCGGCAGGGCAACGGCCACGATATCGCCCCGCTTCACGCCCTGCTCAATCAGCTGCTGCGCCAGTGCTGCAACCTGCTGGCGGGTTTGCGCGTAGCTGAACTGATACTGTTCATCCACCAATGCAGGCACGTGCGGCGTGCGTTCGGCCTGTTGCGCCAATTGCTGGCTGAGCGTGCTTTTCACCACCGGATGAGCGGTGTTATTGACCTGTTCGAGTAATTCCCCCTCCGCTTCGCTCAGAAGATTGGCGGCCCCCACGGCCAGTCCGGCATCAGCGGCAAATTGACGCAGCAGCAACGGCAGACGTTGCAAGTGCGCCTGCAGTTCATCGCGATCATAGCGCTCAGCGTTGGCCTGAAGATCGACGGTCAGCGCGCCGTCTTCACCGATGTGCAGCGCGATTTCCAGATCCCTTACCGGGCCGGAGGCGAGGTCATGGGTGATACCCGCCACGCCGTTAAAATCAATCTGGTAGTCGAACATTTTGAAGTTGAATACCGTGCCATACAGCGGCTGGGCGTCTCCTGCCATGCCCAAATCACGGGTGATCTGCTCGGCGTCATAACGCTGATGGCGGCGGACTTTCTTTAGCTCATCGCGCAGGCGCACGGCAAGTTCAGACAGAGTGGCAGCAGGGTCGACCTTCATCGCCACCGGCAGCACGTTGATCACCGGCCCCGTGGCACACAGGGCGGCGGAACCCATGCGGCGCATGAAGATAAAACCGCCGCAGAAATCCGTCTGACCGCTCAGACGTGAAACCCATAACGCCACCAGTGCGATGGCAATATCGCTGGCGGTCAGTTGCTGCGCATGGCCAGCCGTCAGCGCGTTAATCTGAGTGGCGTCACAGGCGCAGGAGAGGCGGTGAAGACGCACGGACGGTACCTGCCCGGCCAGCGGCTGTGGACAAATCGTCGCCGGTGCAGGCAGTGCTTTGGCATTTTCACGCCAGAATTGGGCGTCACGCGCAAAAGCAAGGCCCTGCTGGTAGCGCTCAACTTCCTCAACCACGTCGCTAAACGGCACAAACGGCGAGGGTTCCGGCGTTTTGTGCTGACACAGCGCGGTATAAATCGTGGCAATGCGCCGCGCTATGGCCGTGAAACTGAAGCCATCCACCTGAATATGGTGATAACGCTGATACCAGAACCAGCGCGCATCACTGACCTGAATCAACACATGCCGATGCAGGGTTGTACCGCTAAGAATGCGCAG
The DNA here is from genome assembly GCA_946478305.1 of uncultured Enterobacterales bacterium. GTDB lineage: Bacteria > Pseudomonadota > Gammaproteobacteria > Enterobacterales > Enterobacteriaceae > Ewingella. Next base: position 41,042 of record CAMLBO010000008.1, on the reverse strand, counting down.
TTCCGCCGCCAGGTCCTGACGCATTAACGCCTGTGCCGCCTGTTGCGGATCGGTCGACTGGCGCAGGTCCACGCACTCAGGCTGAAAGTCAGGTGCTAACGGGCACGGCGTTTGCAGCGCAATGCCGTCGCGTTCTTCAAAGTGCATCGAAACGGTGTCAGCCTCGCTTAGCCCTTGAATAATGGCCTGCGTCATGAAATGCGCATCGAGCGGACCGTTGATCTCAATGTAGTGAGCGACGGTGTACGCATTGCCGTGCGGCGAAAGTTGGTCCGCCATCCAGATGCCGGGCTGCGCGGCCACCAGCGCGAGAGCTGAAGCGGTCAGCGCCTCAGCGGGTAAAAGAGACGTTTCAGACACCGGTAGGCTCCTGTTCGAATGAGTCTGCATCATGCAGGCGCAGGGAGTGCGGGCGCATGTCACGCCAGTTATCTTCCAGCCAGAGGTTACATTCACTGCGGGCTGTCGGGCCGAAAGTCACACGCCATCCGGCGGGAACGGTGAGGTTTTCCGGCCACAGGCTGTACTGCTGTTCGTCGTTAATCAGTACGCAGCAGACGGCATTTTCATCATCAAACGGGTTAAGGCTTTCCATCGTGGGCTCCTTCGGTTTCACCGACCGGCGTGTTGGCAACAAAGTGCGGCGACCACAGCATCTCCAGTCCGTCCATCAACCCGCCGCGCCAGCATAAGGCGTCGTGGCCCCCCGCGACCGCACGGTAATGGACCTGATGCGGCGTCTGCTGCAACAGATCCCGCAGTTCTCCGTTCACCCGGTGGATCAGCCGTTCATGCACACCGGCTTCCATAAAGATCTTCAGCGGCGAAGCCTGCCAGGCACCCTGCTTAATCTGGCGCAGCAGCCACCCGGAATCCTCTTCAGACTGCCCGCGCTGCGGCCACCAGAATGATCCCGACTGGCTGAGCGCACAGCCAAAGGTCTGTGGCCAATGCAAACAGGCATAGAGGGAGGAGAGACCGCCAAAGCTTTGCCCGGCGACCACGGTGGTGTCAGGTGAAGCATGGAAAGGCGCCCAGCTGCGCAGCTGCGGCAGGAGTTCTTCCTGCACCGCCAGCCAGAAGTCGGCATTGCAAGTCAGCTCGCGGCTACGGTGTTCGGTGTCGATCGCTTCAATTAACAGATAGACCGCTTCGGGTACTTTCCCCTGCTCCGTCAGCTGATGCAGCGGCTCCCAGACCGGCATCTGCTGCGACCAGAACTGCCCATCAAGTAAAATAGCCAGCGGGCGTGAAGCCGGGTCATCTTCGCCGGTGGTATAGACCCATACCGTGCGGCTGTTACCAAGGCGCGGGCTGTGCCATTGGTGCTTTTGCAGCAAAGCTGGCGGTGCTGGCATACAGCGACCACAGCCGGTGGCGAAGTCGTCGAAATCACGCCAGACGGGTTGCGGTGGGGCGTCTGGCATGTGTAGCCCGCTGACGCGATGCCCGCGCCCGCCGGACCAGCTGCGATGGGCATTAAGTATGTCGTGCGTAGAGGTTTCAAAGCGGTCACGCCACCAGTGGCGCAGCGCCATCATGTTGGCGTGAGGGTCGTCTGAGGGCGGCGCGAAAGGCCGGTTTTCGGTAGCAGGCATAAAGCTGTAACTGCCTCGCCAACCCGCTTCCATTTCGGTCTGCCAGTACCAGACATCGGTGCCGCCGAGGCGTTGCAGGCTCTGCGGAGGATTGGGTTGATGGTGGTCAGTCTTGCCAGTGATGTTGATCCACACGCGCTGACAGGCTGACGTGTACTCGCTGCCTTGCGGATCGCGCCAGAAGAACGTGACCTTCCAGTTACCCTGCCCTGAGGGCTCAATCCATGGCGTTCCCCGTCGGGCGATGTCCAGCCACCAGCTATCACTGCCCGCGTGTCGGCTGGACAGGAGCGTGCCACTTTCTGACTCTGGTTCCATTTTCAACATCCCTACTCATCCTGTGGTTGCTATATTTAACATCTTTATAACCGCATCATTTATAACGACTTACATGAACGATTATTTTTTTGAATTGCGACAGACGATAAAGAGAATGGTATTGATAATTGTTTTCATTTGCAATAGTGTGTGTCTGCCCATAGGGTTGGGCGGGTATTGACTACACACAACACGACAACCGGCCATCCCGCTGCTGGCGTTTTGCCCTTCTGATGCAGCCAGTACACCCAGCAGTTCAGGGATGGAAACCGGACAGGAACGAAAATGAACAATAAATTGTCCAGCTACTCTTTAGCGACGCTTCTGGGATTGGGCCTCGGGGCCACCGCATTCTCAACACCACTCAGTGCAGCAACCACCAGCCCTTCTCCGGCTGAACCCCCTTCAGATCTCCCCGACAGCAGTGAAACCAAAGCGCCGGATGGCGATACCATTATGGTCACCGCCGCCCAGCAGAACCTGCAGGCACCGGGTGTTTCCACCATTACCGCCGAGGAGATCCAAAAACGTCCTCCAGCCCGTGATATCAACGAACTCATCCGCACCATGCCCGGCGTTAACCTGACCGGGAACTCCACCAGCGGCCAGCGCGGCAACAACCGCCAGATCGATATTCGCGGCATGGGCCCGGAAAATACCCTGATCCTGATTGACGGCATGCCGGTCAGCAGCCGTAACTCAGTGCGTCAGGGCTGGCGCGGTGAGCGTGATACCCGTGGCGATACTGCCTGGGTGCCGCCAGAGATGATCGAACGTATCGAAGTGCTCCGTGGCCCGGCCGCGGCCCGTTACGGCAACGGCGCGGCAGGCGGCGTGGTGAATATCATCACTAAGCGCGACACCAAAGAGCTGCACGGGTCATGGAATACTTACATGAACGCGCCAGAGCATAAGTCGGAAGGCGCGACCAAACGTACCGACTTCAGCCTCTCCGGCCCGCTCGGTGATCAGTTCAGCTTCCGCCTGTTTGGCGGGTACAGCAAAACACAGGCTGATGCGCAGGACATCAACCAGGGGCACCAGTCTTTGCGTACCGGAACCTATGCCGATACCCTGCCTGCGGGCCGCGAAGGGGTGATTGATAAAAATATTGATGGCCTGCTGCGCTGGGATTTCGCACCGATGCAGTCGCTGGAGTTTGAAGCATCCGGTGGACGTCAGGGCAACCTGTATGCCGGTGATACGCAAAACACCAACACCAGTGCGCTGGTAAAAAGCATGTACGGTGATGAAACCAACCGTATTTATCGCCAGGCCTACTCGCTGAGCTATCGCGGTGCCTGGGATAACGGCGTCAGCACCACCAACTATATCCAGTACGAGAAGACCAAAAACTCGCGCATGAATGAAGGTCTGGCGGGAGGCACCGAAGGCATTTTCGCCGACACCGGCTTTAGCACCACCAACCTCAATGACGTGCTGCTGCACAGTGAAATGAGTGTGCCGTTCGAGTTACTGGTACCGCAGACGGCCACCTTGGGGACCGAGTGGAATCAGCAAAAAATGAAGGATCCCTCCTCCAATACCCAGAGCATGATGGGCGGGAATATCGCCGGTATTGATCCTTCCAACCGCAGCCCATACTCCTCGGCGGAGATTTTCTCACTCTTCACCGAGAACAATATGGAGCTGACTGACAGCACCACGCTGACCCCGGGCCTGCGTTTTGATCATCATTCAGTTGTCGGCGACAACTGGAGCCCGGCCCTGAACCTGTCTCAGGAACTGGGAGACGACTTCACGCTGAAAATGGGCATCGCCCGCGCCTATAAAGCGCCGAGCCTCTATCAGACCAACCCGAACTATGTGCTCTACAGTAAAGGCCAGGGCTGTGCCGCCAGTGCCGGGGGCTGTTACCTGTTGGGTAATGACGACCTGAAAGCCGAGACCAGCATCAATAAAGAGATTGGATTGGAGTTCCACCGTAGCGGCTATCTGGCGGGCCTGACCTACTTCCGCAATGATTACCGCGACAAAATCGAAGCCGGTTATCTGCCAAGCGGGACGTCTGTCAACGGTAAGTCTGATGTGTACAAATGGGAGAACGTGCCGAAAGCCGTGGTTCAGGGGCTGGAAGGGACGCTCAATGTGCCGGTCACCGAGACTATTGCGTGGAATAACAACGGCACGTACATGATTGAGAGCAAGAATAAAGAGACCGGCGATTACCTGTCGATCATTCCGAAATTTACCATCAACTCCACACTGAGCTGGCAAACCACGGAAGACCTCTCCCTGCAAACCACCATGACCTGGTATGGCCGTCAGAAACCGAAGAAGTACAACTACAAAGGCGAACCTATCACCGGCAGCGAAAAACATGAAGTCAGCCCGTACGCCGTATTTGGCCTGAGTGGGACCTACACGGTAAATAAATACGTCAGCGTCACCACGGGTATCGATAACCTGTTTGATAAACGCCAGTTCCGCGAAGGTAACGCCCAGACCGTAGGCAACGCCGTCACCAATGCCTATATGTATGGCGCCGGTGCCGCGACCTACAACGAACCAGGCCGCACCTATTATATGAGTGTGAATACCCACTTCTAAGCCTTGTTAAACGATAAAAAAAGCCGCTGCGGATCACTTCGCAGCGGCTTTTTTATGTCGTTGATTTACTTATCGGCAAACGTGATCCGCACCACATCATCCGGCGCAGAGGCTTCCTGCTTCTTCGATGACGCCTGCTTCACGCTCACAAACAGAGACTGGCCGTCATCGGACAGCGCCAGGCTGTTCGGATGAACCGGCGTGACGATACTGTGCAGCATTTTATAGGTTTTGCCATCAATCACGCTGACTTTACCCGCTTCACGGTGAGTGACATAAATTTCGTGGCGCACCGGGTTGAACAGCACTGCCAGTGAGACCGGCACCTCAACTTTTTGCAGCACCTTGCCATTTTCGGTATCCACTACCAGCAGCTGCGGTGATTTGGAGTCCGTAATGAAGGCACGATGCGTGGCCGGATCCAGTGCAATATTCAGATAAAAGTGGTCGGCATCAGCCTCCAGCTTCACACGGGAGATCACCGTATCGGTTTTAGTATCGAGGGTGATCAATTCGTTATCTGCGTTGGTGACATACAGACGGGAAGCAGCGCTGTCGAGCGCCAGCCCGGTGGCATATTTACCCAGACCTTCGATGGTTTTGCGAAGTTGCAATGTTGCGCCATCAATCACCCAGACCACACTTTGATCGCCCAGCCCGCCCATATAGACAGTGTTGGTGCTCTCATCAACGACCAGTTCACGCGGGGCCAGAGGACGTTCGGTTTCGGTGCGTGGGCGCTTATCCAGCACCAGTGAGCCCTTCACTTCCCCGCTTTTGGCATCCACGGCGGTGATCGCGCTGTTGATGGTGTTACCCAAGAATAGCGTGCCGGTCTTCTTGTTCATCGCCAGCCCGAAGGGTTTCAGCTCATTTTTAATGGTCTGGGTGATGTTCAGCGTAGCAGGATCCAGGCGATACAACGCGCCGCCTTTATCGAGCTTACGGCTGCCCGACGTCGCCACATAGAGCGCCTGCGGTGAGTCATACACCAGCTCATAAGCGCCCTTGCTGACCGGCTTGCGTTCCACCGTAAAGGGGCTTTCAGCCCAGGCAGAGCCTGACGTCGCCAGTGAAACTAACAATGCCAGCGGCAGAATGCGCTTCTTCACGAAGGGGGAGATAAAAGGTGTCATAAATCCTCTCAGACAGGGTGATAAAAGGAGGCGACAGGTTTTAACTCATCCCTGCCGCACAGGAATTAAAAACAATAATGATAATAGTTATCATTCTAATTCAATGTGAAGGATAAGACCATGAAGAATGAGAGAATTTAAGGAATGGCGGGAGTATCTTCGGGTTGGCCCGGCAGGGTGTGAAAGCCGGGCCTCAGCACAACAACCGTCTTTAATGATGAAGCATCTCATCAACCACTTGTGCCTTGGTTAACATAAAAGGGTAAAAGGTTGGCCAGTTATCCATCTCTTTTAACAAGGCATCCTGAGAAACATTGCCCATATAAATATGAAAATGTTCGGACTTGCGCGGGCTGATAATATGGTCACTGAACTGGACATATTTCGGGGCTTTGGAGTGAACATCAAGACACTCGAATAAATAGCGTACGCCTTTCCTACCGGAGGCGTAATTCAGTATTTTGAATCCGGAGTAGGTATATTGACAGGCTTGGACATTTTCACCGACATGAAACTCAATCACATCATCTTCAATGCCAATCATATCAATATTGGTCGCATAGCCTTGTTTGTAATATGCCCGGTACTCTTCTAACGTTTTACCCCCCTTCTGTTTGGCTTTCTTCTCCAATACCGGATCCAAATCACCATTGAGCAAATAAGGGTTCAATGACTGCCAGATGCCATTCCAGTTGGCCAGCGGCCGGTCTTTAACGGCCGAATCCTCAAACACACCCTCACTGGCCTGACGCTCTGCCGCAGATAAAGGCACGCCATGAGCGTGGTTATGCGCGAATGACGCCGCGCTGGTCGATAAAATTCCCAGAGTCAGTGCGAAAGCAAAAACATTCTTTTTCATTGGTCCATCCTGAGCCATTATAGGTTATTGAATGGATATGTTATAACATAACAATTAAGCGATCAACGTAATAAGAGGCGTTGATGCGGGCTATAAAGGAGGGCGGTACAAACATAAAAAACACTGTAACTGCACAGTGTTTTTAGGGTGTTAACAATAACTGAGGACGGAGCGGTGTTATTTCGCCACGGTTTCAATGATGGAGACAAAGAAACCGCTGTCGATGATGCGGTTAATTTTCAGACCGGCGTTATCCACCAATTCTTTCAGCTCAGACTCGGTGCGTTCGCGTCCACCGTCAAAACTCGCCATCAGCAGAAGATCCATTTCCTTGCCGGAGTGACGCACGCTACCTTCAGGGATCACCGGATCCATGATGAGTATCTTACCGCCAGGGCGCATCGCCTTACGGCAGTTGCTCAATATTTTGGCGGAGTTTTCGTCTGACCAGTCATGGGTAATGTATTTAAGCAGGTAAATATCGCCTTCCGGGCAGGTTTCAAAGAAACTTCCGCCCTGCAATTCCCAGCGGGAATCATCACCCAGCTCCGCCAGACGGTTGCGGTTCAATACGTGCGGCTGATCGAAGAGTATGCCGTGAAGCGTCGGATTAGCGCGCAGAACCTGCAACAGCAAGCCCCCCATCCCTCCGGCTACGTCCACCACCGTCGCGTTTTTCGGGAAGTCATAACTTCTGACCAGGAACATATTTTCCACTTCAGACATGGAAGACATGCCGGAATGGAAGTCATAACCCTGATCGTTCGACGCACGCTGTGACCAATATTCGAAGAACGACATATCAAACAGTTGCTTGAAGGCAGAGTGCCCTCGCACGCTTTCCGCCAGATTCCCCAGAGGACGCCAGAAGGTTTCATCGGTCAACATCAGCACCGCCGAACGCAGAGAATAACGGTTAGAGGTACAGAGGTATTCGGCTGGCGGGTTAAGACTAAAACGCCCGTCATCACGTTCGAGGAAAATATGACGCGTTGCCAACAACCGCATAACGCGGTTGAGCTGTTTCCAGTCCACACCAAGATCTTTCGCAAGCTCCTGGATCGTTTTCGGCCCTTTTATAAGATGGTCGGCAACCCCTAACACCGCCGCCGCACGCAGCGCCGCCTGATAGGTATATCCCATTGCCTGATCGATTAAATAGAGTGCACCTTTTTCATTTTCTGACATTAAAGCCTTATTACTTTCCATGCTAATAATACCTCAAAGTGATATTCAGGTAGATAGATAGCTGTAATGGTTATACAAATAATCCGAACTGAGTTTCCGAATTTTTGTCCAGAGAATAATGGTCAGGGATACTCCTAATATCAAATATCCTAAAGTGGCAAATCACTTAATTCATCGTCATCATTTCTTTCCAACTCATCATTAAGACGCCAGTCTTTTTTATTACATCGCATTGATATAATTGAAATTAAAAATAGTTTAAAAATAAAAATACTATTAATCCGCAAACCTTTCAAATAATGACCAACACAGTTTTTTCAAGCCATGTTCATGAAAAACAAACACTCCCTGCTTTGAAATGGCTTTTCAGTTATTTTTTGTACTGATAATTTTACATTAACCATATTTTACATCTAAAAATAAGGGATAAGTCAGATAAAGATGGTTGAATGAGGATTGAAAAAGCAAATATTTTCGCGAAAAAATGCAGATTATGCAGAGGGCTCATATAACAACCCTATTGCAATCTCGTTATTTTGTTATGTCATACTCGGACAGCAGGGATCTTAATATATAAATACAGGAGACTCAGTGTTGATGGAAAATAAAATCGTAGAGATCTTACAATACACGTTGAGTAAAGGCACTGGCGCAGAGTTCCATAACATCATGGCGGAAATCAGCGCTCCCCTTCATCACCAACACGGTATAGACATCGTTTCTTATGGAAACTCGCTGCATGATCAGGATAGTTACTATCTCATACGCACTTTTGATAGTGAGGAAAGCATGTCGTCGGTGCTGGATGCATTTTACTCAAGCAACGACTGGCGAATGGGTCCACGGCAAGACATTGTTAACCGAATTGAGAACAGCCTAAAAACGATAATTAGCCTTCCTCAGAAAGGTATCGATGGGCTGAGAGATATTAACTAGACTGTAATTCTTTGGTGGCAACCCAGAAGGAGTTCGCAGTACCGGCCTTTGAGGACCCCAGTCAGCCAGAAGGCTGCCCCGCCAGGGCTACCACTGAGATATTGCGGGTGGTATAGAAACCACAACTTCAATCCATGAGTCAAAGCGATAACGCGCGCAATGCAGGTGCCGATTGTATTGGAAATATTAGAGACTGAGGGTGAGCGTGTTGATGTCGCGAGACAGATTCCAGAAGATTTGAAGAGCTAAAATGAGGGTGTATAAATTTTAATGGGTAAACGTAAGTATCAGAAAGTGGAATAATGCAGGAGTGTGAGTGATGACGTTTATTGAAATGGTGCCGACTACCGGAATCGAAAAATGACATCAACCCGTTGTTTTTTTATCAGTTATTATAATTAATTAAATAAAAATGCCCCCAGCAATGCCCCCATTGGATGCCTGCTGGGGTATACATACTGTGCTTTTACTCAGTAGGACTTAGAGCAACTATTTTTTTGGTTAACTCATCAGATGTTGAACTGTTGATTGACAACTCTTTCAATTTTAGTTTATCAGTTAGCTGATGATATCTAATCTCAAATTCATTAATAATTTGCTTCCAGGTTTTTATATATATTTTCTTATTACCACTTTTCTGCGCCAATCCAAATTCGCCATGTGAACGGCTATTTTCAATTTCATCTTTCAGATTTGCAGCTGTAATGGCACTACTAGATATTTCATTGCCGACTAGGATGAAATCCCAGCGAGTGTTATCCCCGTTAAAATCAGCATTTGTTCCTATCACATTTTTATATTTTTTGATTTGTTCGAATTCTACATCTGTTAATTTAATACTTGGTTTTTTTAATTCTATTACTACACAATGAAAATATTCCTCATTTTTGTCATTGACCCTAGTGCCTTTTAAAGCGGCGAAAATATCCATCTCTTTTTTTGCATCTGGATGAGAGACTTTATACTTATCATAATGTTGCTCATCAAAACCTTTTATATGACTCAGATATGCTCTCAATGCTTTATCGAATTTATCCTCTTCAGAAGCCAGTAACGTATACTGCTCACCAAAGAGCCATAAATTTTCTTCAATACATTTTTGAATATGTTTTACTTCATAGGCATCTTTGCCTTCATCTTTGATTAACTTCTTAAAGTAATCCAAGACGTCAAGTCTATCGCTAATAAAAGAAATAGTTTTAGTTATGTTCGACAGAGATGTCCTTCTAATAACAGATGATAGTTTATTAATTTCATCATCGGTTAACTCAATAATACCTTCGAATATATCAAATAGATTAGATAAATTATTTGTCTCTACAATTCTATCCAATAATTTTATGAAAATTTTCTTTTGTTTTAGATTTAAGCTCTTTGAAAACAAAGCGGGTTCAGCCTCGTAGATCACCTTAATGGTTTCAATAAGCTGTGTTCTTCTGAAATCATTGTACATAAAATTATCACCACTATACTCAGGGAAAACACCTTGAGCAAGGTACTCTTTTATAAGCTGTTCAACCACATTAGACTTAAATTTGACAAACTCTTCTCTCAGGCAAGTCTTAACATATGTACATATAAATTTATATTCTTCTGACTCAAGACTATGAGCATCACCATTCAATAATGAATTATCAATATCATAAGTATCGAACCAACTTGAAATTACATATGCAGAGCAGTTGAACCCTTTTCGGTTCATATCAGAGAACTCTTTATGTACTATTTCACCAGTTGAATTAATAAAGTAAATATATGATTTTTCATATACAGGCTTTGCTGCCCATTGAACTGTCTTTATCTCAAAGTCGAAATCACTTATCGACTTTGAATATATAGAACTTTGATATTCTACGGGGGAAATTCTCTTACCATTTATAGTTAGGCTAAAACTCCTATCGGATAATAATAGCCAAGAAACATCATTCTGGAGGTAGGGGATGACATCATCCATGAATGAATCATAGTTCAATGAGATAGGGGAGAAAAAGACTTCGGTTCCACTCCCATCTTTTTCACTTGGTAGTAAAGGGCGAACAATGTACTCATTAACGTGAGTCGAAACTACCTCAATATCAAATTCACTTCCTTCAGCCCAGCTAATCCAATTAGCTCTTTCCGCGAATTTTATGAATGAAAACCGCCCCTTACCTCTACGCCCTCGAGTTATTGGTGTTCTTACAGTTGCTTTTTTCGAATCGAGAAATTTATCAAAAGTATTCTTCAGATCAGTGTAAGAAATCCCCTCTCCGTCATCGATAACTCGGATGGATGAAATGCCACTCAAATTATTAGGTGTTGCCTCAACAATTACGTTTTTGGCCTGAGCATCAAAAGCATTCCATATATATTCACTCAAAGCTTTTGCAGGAGATACGTTATCGATTTGGCTCAGTATACTTTGATCAGTATTAGTAGTTTTTCTCTTTTGGCTACTCATCAACAATCTCCATGTATCCATCTGCATTTATAAGTGAATGTTATTTCAAATTAGCAAAGGAATTTGCACCTTGAAATTCAATACAGGCACTATATCGCACCAGGCGAAATCACGAAAGTGACAAAAATTGCACTACACCGCACCCGCCTGCGGCTTTTGCGTCAGTTAATTTTTTCAGTTTCATTTTTCTACAAACCAATACGCCAGGCCACGCCGTTCCTGGGGTTTTGTGATAAATACCAAACTGAAAAGTGTGAAAAGGATTTCAGTCTTTTTCAGTTTCGCCTCTCAGGCAACCTTGCGAAACCGGATGTAACCACTTGTTTAAATTGAGTTTAATTATTTTTCGTGGGAAATGCCGTGTTAAAAGTGCAGTGGCGGGATATGCCATAAAATCTGAAAACCCTTGCGCCACGGGGCTTGCGGCGGCAAGGGCTAAAAACTTTCACTGAAAAAATGTGACACGATAAATGGGGCATCGCCCCGCTCGGCTCCAAATCAACGACGAGTGATAATAACGCCGTTTATCTCTCCGTTTTGCCGTTCCGTCTCCCTGGCTTCTTTGGCCGATCTGTTTAGAAATGCGGCGGCGACCTCTCGTTGGTCTGGGTGAATGCTGTCAGCGATGTCTTTAACCATGCGGCCATGTGTCATTGCGCTGGGGCTTAACGTATGTGAGAACGTCATGTTCATCACAAAGGTGTGCCCACACTCTGGCTCAGAGCAGGAACAATACAAATCCGCAAAGTGCGAATACTTACGCGCCGTCTTTTTGATTTTGGCATCTGCCCCACATTCCGTACATATCACTTTCATTAAACGCATATTGCTGTCCTTTTAACCCCAGCCCGCCAGAAAGAAGCCTTTGGGCCTGAGTTTCATGTTTGCTTTATCGTTTTCGACTGGTAACAGAGGTAACACTGGTAACGTCATTGATTTATATAAATAAAACCTGTTACCACTTCATTTTTATTACTGGTAACCACTGGTAACAACCTGAGTTTTGTCACCAGTGTTACCAGTGACCTCTCTTTACTGGTAACACTCGCAACCCTTGTCCTGCCTGCTTGTTACCAGTGTCACCAGTGTTACCAGTTATAAATAAGACTCGTGTGAGAGTATTAACCTAAGACGGTGCTGTTTAGCTGATAGACCCGTTTAACTCCCATCTCTGGCAGGCGGAGACTTTTCTGGGTTCTGGCTTCCTCCTCCGGGACGTCGAGATAGCCCACGCTGGCGCATAACCTGGCCACCTTCTTGGCGTCAAAGCCTTTGGTGACCTCCTTCCAGCCAGTAGGAAGCACGTAGAAGGTTGTGACCGCCTCCTCCTGATTGATACCTTTCTCGACGCGACGAAAGCCCACCATGTTAGCCGGGCGGCTGTTTTTATCGTGCCAGTCGGCAAACCGGCTGTACTGGTTGCGCGTCATAAAATCTCTGACCTGCTCCAGCGCGGCCGCGTCCTCCTGATTAGCCGTATGGCCACGGTCATACATCCAGGCACCGAGGCAACTTTTTGCCGCGTTAAATGCTTCCCCAGCCTGCCAGCCGGTTATCCCTGCCTCGGTGGCCAGCTCTCCCGCCATCGCAACGAGCGCAAAGCGTGTCACCGCCCTGCCAACCTGGTTACCGGCGCTCTCTGGCGTCAGCAGCCGCGTGTACTCTTTTAACAACGCTTTCGCTTTACTGGTCATGCCGGGGAGATCGGCGGTTAAGCAGCGGAGCCACTCGCGAAAAGCTACACCGTGGCTAACCATCACCGAACTCTCAAGATGTTCGGCCAGCGCTTTACCACCCGCAAAGCCGTGCAACTCTTCAAATACGCCATGCTTCCCTGTATCGCTCGGTATTTGGATCATGCGCACCTCTACCCCGGCGTAAGTCTTTTCCCCCACGTTGGCGGCGTGCTCAACCAGGGAAAGCTCACCGGTGGACAGGAACAGCAGGTTCCAGCGGTTGGTTTCCCTCACGCTGCCGTCCGTTCTGGCTCTGGCCTTGCCCTGGCCGTTAGCCAACATATAGGCAATATTCCCCGCTTCGCGCCCGTCTACTTCACGGATTTCATCCAGCATCAGCGTGGCATCATTGCGGCGGCTGGCCGTCCCTTCCAGGGCGTTACCGGTAGCGCGCCAGGTGTGCCAGAAGTCAGCCCCACCGCAAACCGACGCGGCCACCTTCATAGTGGTGGTTTTGCCATCCGTCGATTCCCCCTTGAGGTGATAGCCACCGCCGCCCACGCCTACCAGTTTCAGCAGGGGGGCCGCAAACGCCAGGCTGACGGCAAAAGCCACGCGGCCATTGCCGATGCAGTAGCGGGATACCTGCTCCCGCCAGTCGTCCAGCGTCCCGGCCGTTCTAAAATCGCGGCCCTGTAGGCTTGTCGTTTGTAAAATGACGGACTCCGCGCCATTGCCGATCACTTCATCCTGGAGAACATACACCGACCCGTGCCAGCCTGTTTTGGTCACGCAGGTCACTTTTCGCTCCGGCTTACACAGGGAAATGTATTCCATCAGGTGCAAACGCGCCTGGCCAGTGATATTGATATAGGACAGCCCGTTAACCAGCAGCGTGCGCCGTAACTCCTCTCCGGCTGTTGCCAGCATTTCCATCGGCATGGCCCATTTACGGCTAATGCCGTTGGTGTCCTCCCATTCGAGCATTCGGCCATAGTTACTGCCGTCTTCGTCACAGGTGATCGCCGTAACGCGCACAGGGCTGCACAGCTTAATGTTGCGGATCTCCGTATCACCGTCAGACTTTTGTACGAGCTTGTCATACCAAAGGTATTCTTGAGTAAGACGAAATCCCTGGGGCAGCTTGGTTTTGCCTTTACCGCACAACACCATTTCCTCTTTGAATGCCTCTTTGGCCCGCTCTGTACCATGCTCCTGCCTGAAATCATCCCAGTCAGCCTTGTGGCGCGTCGGTGGTAAGGTGACCCACCCATCTACGGCTTTAGCCGCCTTATTCGCCCAAAGTTTCCCGGTGTTTTCCTTGCCATCATCAAAATCGTTATCACCGGCGATAACGATCCGCGCCTCTGGCCAGCGTTCCCGCATGGCCTGGGCTACGTTCAGCAGATTATTAGCGGACACCGCCGCCACGCACAGACCATCCGTTAACTGAGTAACGGTAAGAGCCGTAGCGTAACCCTCAGTGATAATAATCGTTTCCGGCGCATCCGTTCCTGCCTCCGAAACCGCGATGAACGATCCGGCCAGTACGGTATGGGGCAACAATCGCTTATCCCCGTTAGGGTGAATTATCTGTGCGCCGGTTTGCTCTCCCTGGATGTCAATTAACGGCAGCAGCAGCGAACCCGGTATAAAATCGACACCGCCAAATGGCTTCATGACCTGCGTGATCGCCCCGGAGACGTTATTAATGCCTTTACCGTTCAAATAATCACTTTCGCCCTGGACGCATTGCGCCAATAACGCACGGTAGGTTTTTAGGCACAATGCCCGCTTTTGCTCCGGCGAGGCTTCTTTCTTGGCGGGCAAAGGAACCGCCGACGACACGGAAGGTAAGGCAATCGCCTTGGCCACTTCGCCAGCGGCATGACGGGCATCATTTCCCGATACCAGACAGACCAAATCCAGCCCGTCACCGTGGCCACACTGTGAGCAAATCCAGGTGCCGCGCCCGACCTTGTTGTCAAAACGAAAACGATCCTGACCGCCACATTTAGGGCATGCACCGTGCTTACCGTTAACGGGAACCTGAATACCCAACGCAGGGAGAATATGAGGCCAGCGCCCATTGGCCGCTTTAATCACGTCTGATACAGGTTGCTGACTCATCATAGCCCGCCCTCTGGTTCAATATGGGTGATCAGGGTATTCGGGGGCAGCTGGCTATCCGGCGCACCGTAAATGATATCGAGATAGACCCCGCATAAGCGTTCTGCGCCATAGGGTGAAAGCCGCATGGCCTCACTCATGTAATTGGGTGCCAACATATTATTGAGCGCCTGCGCCGCTAAGCGGCTGCCCTCGGCTGCGCCATGAGCTTGGACATAGGGGAATTCGATATGGTAAATAATATTCACGGCCACGTTATTCAGGCTCAAAGGAATAATTTCACCTTCGGCAATAAATACCTCACGCCCGTTTTTCTCCGCCATCATTGAGATAAACGCCTGTGAAATATAATGGCGTAATAATGCCACTCTAAATTCGGCTGAAATTAATTGGGTATTAGTCAGCATCATAGCCCCCTGTTTTTGTTTCTCCCTGGAATAATTCGCTGCTTCCAATTGCAGCGTCTAATTGCTCCGCAAGGCATTCAAATACAGCGGCCATACCCTCAACAGAAATACGTGATGAAGGGCTTATGTCTGCCAACGTTAATAGCTCAGCAAAGCAGGATGACATCTTGTGTGCACGGATGATCCGCTCTTGGCCATCAATGGAGAAGGCATAGGGGAACGTGGCGTGGGATTCATTGCTCATGGGTGCGCCTCCTGATGTAAAGCAGGTACGCGGCCAGCGAAGGCAAGGACAAAATCCTTTGCCAAGATACGGCGGGCAAAATGTTCAGATGATGCGGTAACTTGAACACGGCAAGGGATAGCACGAAGATCGGCGCGACGAAGGCCCAAAAAAAGATAGGTAAATTGTGGATAGCAATGGTGAGGGGTAGCGGCCATAAGGCAACCTCCTGTAACTGAGATGAAATCTCGCCACCGGAGTTCCTACACTCTTGGGTGGTGAGCTGGACGGGGGTAGGAATACCGGCGTTACAGGATACCGGCCTGACCGAAGTCAGCCCCGCCCAGCCCACCATAGATTCTGCGTGGAACAAAGCCACGTAAAACAGGTGCACTGAGGCTACGACATAAAAAAAGACGCTTGGCGCGTCATGTGTCGCCTGCAACATATACGGGTTCCTACGCCCGGCCGTCGATTTTGCGACAGCCATAAAACTATAGCCTGAGAAGATCTCACTGAGCAATCCCTTTTTGACGTTCAATTGAAAGGATTGGAATAAATTCGATAAAGAAAGATTGGGTAATTCGCCGCTGACTATATTCATTTTCTATTTCTCCAGGTGATAGAAATCCCTACCCGGCCAGCACGAAATAGCCGGGTATCGACATAGTTGAATGAATTAATTAACCTTGTGAAATTGCGTTAACCCAGCCTTTAGAGGTAGATATTTGGCTCTTTGGCAACGTAAAGGTGACGGGTTTACTAATTAACGTTTTAGCCCCCGCACGGGCAAAATAGCGCTTATTGACACTAAACCGTAACCGATCAGTGCCGGTACTGGCCGGGCTATCCGTTACTGCCAAGCCCCCCAGATAAAAACGCCCATTTCCCTGGAAATCCTCTTCAATTTCAATTGAGGAAAACAGCTTTTGCCCCAGTTCGTTATAGCTCATCAATTTGGCAGTAGGCCGTATACGCGCATACAGCCGGGTGAGGCTTTCACTGACTTCACTGCACACTTCCAGGACTTCGCCCAGGTTGTCTAAATTACGGTTGTGCTCTTCCCAAATCAGCGCGGTATAAACTGCCGGGTTGTATGTTTGCGCCATATCAACCAGCCATTCCGCTTCAATTCTACGGCCATCTACAGTAGCTCCCTCAGTGGCTACGCATACCCAGCCGGTGGACAATGGTGAATAATCCATATATCCCCCTATAACAGCGTCACGGCGCTTTCATCTACTGCGGCATATAAGAAACCATTGCCCAACGCATATCCCTCGTTACGAAGATAAGCGTGCTGGTATTCTTTCGCATCATCCACGAAGTCAGCCCGGAAACGACGAGAGCCTTTTTGTGTGTAGATGTGCAAATTCTCCAGGGTGGTAATGGCAAGGCGTTTACCCGGCATAAATGGCGGTACAAAGGCAAAGCGCCCGGCAACGGAGCTGGTGAGCATTTGCGCTGCTGCTGCGTCAGAAAGCGAACGGTCTCCCCCATTGAACAAGCGCAGGCGTTCTTTCGCGGCGAGTTCTGCGCCAACCATCACGACCAAACGCGGATCCTCACGAAAGGCTTCGGGGATTTTGTCCTGGATAAGCTGGTTCGCCAGAGCATCGAGGTGCGGGTAATCACCGTCTTTACCCAAGGTGATCGCTTCCGTTATCACCTGAGAACCTTTATTAAACTCACGTGCAATTGCATGCCAACCCTTATTAACATCCTGGCCTTTAGGGTGTTCAGCAGGATCTGTAGGCAGTCCTGCATATTCACCGTTAAAACCCACTTTCAGCATGTCCAGGGTAAATGCACGGCCGAAAAAAACAGAGATAGTTTTAACAAACTCATCAAATCCGTTGATATTTGTCAGGATGCCTATTTGCTCATAAGACAATGCTACGCAAGAGTCTGTTTCAACTAATTCAAACGGTGTTCCGCTAGCTGACAGTTTCTTTTTAAAACGTCCCGATAGAGAGCGGCCGGTATGCAATGCGTTACAACCGATTTCAATTGCCTGCCCATTAGCCCTATCAATATCTCTGATGGTAATATTATCCATCATCCAGGCTGATTCGAGCATTGCGATACGCAATAAACTCTCTGTGGGTTCAGAGATAATAAACTCACCTGTTTTATCTCTATTAAAGTAATCTGCACCACGCGTGAAGTGTTGATGAAACTGTTTTGCCATTGAGTGAATCGGATGTGTTTCCATGTTTTAACCTTATTTAATTAGATTGGTGAGTTCATCATGTAAGTTTTTTTATTAACACGTTGATCATGTAAGTATTGACTATTCACATAATCAATAGCTGTCATTCTTTGACGTATTTCGGCCCCATCTACACTGTAATACTCACGATAATATTTAGTTTTTTCCTTACCACCCTGGTTCAATTCATATCTGTCAGAAGGAATACTGCACAACTTTATTACTCTCTGCAATGCTGTCTCAAGACTGTCCAACTCTTTCCAGGCATATAAAATAGGATGCCCTGATTTATCAAAATACGACTCCTTAACAGGGCATCCCTTAAGATGCTCAATGGGGATATGTGTCAAAATTACCGGCATCAGACCATGCGTATTATTTGCAGAAAGAAATTCTGCCTCTTGGCGTAGCATGCCCAAAAGTTCACGGCGATCATTAATCAAATTTTGGGCAGGAGTAATTCTATTCTCTATGCGATCCTTCCTATATTCGAGATCCTGTAGATGAGCGCGTAAAGTTCCATGACCACCAAATGCGCCACCTCTCCCTTTTTTAGCACTTTCTATCTGACTTTCTACATCTCGTAAATCCTTCATTTCCTCGTCATAGGCAGCCTTGGCAACGTTTATAACCTTTAGGCCGCGCTCTACCAATAAATTCAATTCTTCTACATTGCATGCGGTATAAGGAACGTCATAACCCGTCAAGGATTTGAACTGTTCACATAACGGTTTTATTTTATTGAACCGTCTAATTTCAATGGCGCGAATTGCATAACCGCCATCATCATGTGACTCATTGAATTCTTGAGATAAGTAATTAAGGACTACATCCATGTTACTATCAAATTTTTCAGTAATGATTTTAAAAACCATTCTCTCCCTCTCTTATTTTTTTGGCTAAATTACGTCTGTATTCAAAATGCGTGTTTGATGATGATACGTGCCCATCTCGCCATTTATAATAGTCAGACGCGATCCATCGAGACATGCGACCCATTTTAATCGGCTTAGGGAATCTTCCTTGGGAAATTAGCCGATATATCCATTTATCAGAGAACAAGCAATCTGAGATGATAAACTTCATATCTACCAACGTATCCATTGATGGACGGTTACTATCTGATGGTGACAATTGTTGATGTGACATTCTACCCCCGTATCTTGATGTCGTTGCGACTCAACACGGCGGATTTAATCATCGTTGGCAGGGGAGAGAAACGAGAGTAAGAAAAAAAACTTACTCTGCTGTTATGTTAATTAACTGTTAAAAATAGGCCCTTTAAGCGCATCTGAAATCAGATCTCTTACCGTATCAAATTTTAAAGGCGGTTCTTTTCTATCAGGCCAGAACTCGCCTGATCTTTTCCATAAAAGCTCAGTCAACTGAGTGGCATTCTCTTTTCTAATATTTAGGCCCTGGTGATACAAGCTCACTAGAGCCATAAGGATTTCTACTCGTGGTACTGCGTGCCTTTCTTTTTGCACATCAGATTGAATATTTTTCGTCAGTGCTACATCCATATTAAATATGGTAGACTTCAAACCTTCCAACTCTTTTCCGGTAATATAAACCTCTTGCTGGATAAAGTAGTTTTCATTATCTTCCACATCACAGTAATTAGGGATAGCTTTAGTGATACAACAGGGTTTCCCGTCAAAATCCGGATAAAAATAAGTTGGCCATTCTTCAGGGTAATAACTATGCTCATAGTATGCTGACAGATACTCCTGATCACAATTCCAATACTCTTTCATCCAACCTATAAAATACAAACCTTCTTTATCTCTTAATAGCTCGGTGGAAATAACTTGCAAATATGAAGTCCCACATGCTTGCCTGTTATTATAAACACCTAGCTCTGCATTTATTAACCATTCTTCAAATTCAAGTTCATTAGTTACATAAAACCTACTTGTAAAACCAAATTTCTTAAGCATCTCGGGGAATACTATCCCTAACTTAATCTTCCGTTCAAAAGCCAAATGGTATAAATCTTTCTCCTCACACCCTAATAACTTAGCTGCTTCAGAGGTTTCATAATGCGGTCTAATTATTTTCATTTCACTTCACCTATATTCAAATAATTCGCATACCACTGCATCATATCTTTCCGCCCTTCCAGATATTGAGCGTGGTTGTAAATTCCTCTGATGCTGTTTTTATCAAGGTGAGCCAATTGAGTCTCTATCCACGCACTATTAAAGCCTTGTTCATGCAAAATAGTACTCATCGTATGGCGGAAACCATGCCCTGTAACGCGGCCAGCATAGCCAATTCTTTTGAACACCTGATTAATACTTGCTTCGCTCATGCATTTTCGTACATCGCTGCGCCCTGGGAACATCAGTGGATAAGCCCCAGTAAGCTCTTTTAGTTGCTCAAGGTATTTAATGACTTGTTTTGATAGCGGTACAATATGCGCACGCCGCATCTTCATCCGTTCTTTGGGGATTTCCCATACCGCATTTTTGAAATCTATCTCACGCCATTCAGCCGCACGTAGCTCACCGGTTCTAAGACCGGTGAGTATGAGCAGATAAGCCCCCAGTAACACAATTGAGCCACCTTTATAGGCGTGAAGCGCTGCAAAGAATTCTGGCAACTCTTCAGCCTTTAAAAAGGGATAGTGAACAGCTTTGTGTCCTTGCATAGCACTAGCAAGATCCGGCGCAGGATTGTAAATGGCGCGGCCAGTCACAATTGCATAGCGAAACACTTCTCCGCAGCGCTGACGAACCTTTCTGGCCTTTTCAGTTGATCCTCTAGCCTCAATCAACTTAAGCACGTCTAACAGTTCTAGTGGCTTGATATCAGCAATAGGCCGTTGGCCAAGATGCGGGAAAATGTCTTTGTTGAATGCCTCCAATATATCGGACGCATAACCAGCAGACCATTTTGCAGATTTGAGCTTGTGCCATTCGAGTGCAATAGATTCGAAGGGATCAATAAGTTCGTTTTCGGCACGAAGGGCTAGCTTTTTAGCTTTCTTCACTTCGCCGGGGTCTTCCCCTGACGCTAGTACTCTTTTAGCATCATCACGTTTCTGCCTGGCATCTGCAAGCGTTACGGTTGGATGCACTCCAAACGAAAGGCGTTTTTCCTTACCAGCAAACCTGTACTTCATCCGCCAATACTTCGAACCGCTTGGTTCTACCTGTAGATATAACCCTCCACCGTCAGAAAGCTTATAGCTCTTTTCCTTTCCTTTGGCAGTATCAACCTTCCTGGCATTGAGCATCATTATGGGGGCACCTTTTCTAGACTGAACTCGACATGCCCCGCATTGTGCCCCCAATCATGTGTTGATTTCAATAGACATGGGTTGAGACCAGACGAGTGAAAAAGGTGTTTATTATTTGATTTTAAAGGATTTTATTGACGTGGGTTGACATGAAAATACTTTGAAATGGTGCCGACTACCGGAATCGAACTGGTGACCTACTGATTACAAGTCAGTTGCTCTACCTACTGAGCTAAGTCGGCTTTTGAGGTGCTGCGGGGACTACGTGGCGTAATTTATTGAAATCTTCAGCGTGAGTCAATAGCGAGAAAGTGCGATTGCTGCTTTTCTCATCAACCTGTTGATTTTAGGATTTTTTGCACCGGTTTCATCCTCTGCAAATCCACCGGTGCCCTTCTGTTCCTCTTACGGACGGACTAAATCGTCACCATAGCCAATCCACTTGTAGGTCGTGAGGGCTTCGAGTCCCATCGGACCGCGGGCGTGGAGTTTCTGGGTGCTGACCGCCACTTCAGCGCCGAGGCCAAACTGGCCGCCGTCGGTGAAGCGGGTGCTGGCATTGACGTACACCGCCGAGGAGTCCACTTCATTCACAAAGCGTTCGGCCTGGCTGATGGAACGGGTGAGGATAGCGTCAGAGTGCTCGGTGCCGTAGGCGCGGATATGCGCGATGGCGGCGTCGATGTCAGCAACTATCGTGACGTTGAGATCCAACGACAGCCATTCGTCCGAGTAATCCTCTTCCTCCACCGCCACCACTTTCGCCGGGCCGTTTTGCAGATGTGGCATGGCGGCTTGGCTTGCGTGCAGCGTGACGCCGGCTGCGTGCATTTTAGTGCTGAGCTCTGGCAGGAAGCGGCTGGCAATGGCGTCATGCACCAGCAGCGTTTCGAGGCTGTTACAGGCGCTCGGACGCTGTACTTTGGCGCTTTCTATCACGGTCAGCGCTTTGGCGAAATCCACGCTTTCATCAACGAAGGTGTGACACACGCCAATGCCGCCGGTGATCACCGGAATAGTTGACTGCTCGCGGCACAACTTATGCAGCGCCGCACCACCGCGGGGGATCAGCATGTCGATGTATTTATCCAGACGCAGCATCTCGGCCACCAGCGCACGGTCGGGGCTGTCGATGGCCTGCACTGCCGCCTTCGGCAAACCGCACTGCTCCAGTGCCTGCTGAATCACTTTCACCGTGGCCTGATTGGTATGGTGCGTCTCTTTGCCGCCGCGCAGAATGGCCGCATTGCCGGTTTTAAGGCACAAACTGGCGACGTCGATGGTGACATTAGGACGCGCTTCATAAATTACGCCGATCACGCCAAGGGGTACCCGACGGCGTTCGAGCCGTAATCCGCTGTCCTGCATGGAACCATCTATCACCTGCCCTACCGGATCACTCAGACGGCAGACATCACGCACGTCGCTGGCAATCGCGGATAAACGCGCAGGAGTGAGCAGCAGGCGGTCGAGTAACGCGTCGGTCATGCCGCTGTCACGGGCGGCGGACATGTCCAGTTCATTAGCCTGAATAATACTCTGGCTGTTAGCCTCAAGCATGTCGGCAATCACCAGCAGCGCACGGTTTTTCTCGGCGGTGCTGAGAGTGGAAAGCTGGTAGGCGGCCTGTCTGGCGGCCTTGCCCATTGCGTTCAACATGGGTATTTCCTTTATTAAACCGTATTAACTGACAATCATGTCGTCACGGTGCACGGCAACCGGGCCGTACTCGTAACCGAGAATATCGCTGATCTGCTGGGAGTGGTGGCCGGCAATCATGCGCATGGCGTCGCTATTATAGCGGCTGACGCCGTGCGCCAGGTCGCGCCCGGCCAGGCTGCGGATGCGGATCACTTCGCCACGCGAGAAATCACCTTTCACGTCGCGAATGCCTTTGGGCAGCAGCGAACTGCCGCGCTCAAGCATTGCGGCCACCGCGCCGTCATCAATAGTGATTTCACCCGCTGGCGGTGCGCCGAAGATCCAGCGTTTGCGGTTCTCCAGCGGCGTTTGCATGGCGTGGAAGCGGGTACCCACAGAAACGCCGTTGATCACATCGCCGATCACTCCTGGCAGGCTGCCTGCGGCAATAATCGTATCCACACCGGCACGGCAGGCGACGTCAGCGGCCTGCAGTTTCGTGGCCATACCGCCGGTACCGAGGCCAGACACGCTGTCACCGGCAATACCGCGCAGGGCGTCGTCGATAGCGGTCACTTCGCGAATTAACTCGGCCTGCGGATTAGTGCGAGGATCAGCGGTGAACAGGCCGCGCTGGTCGGTCAGCAGCAGCAGTTTGTCCGCCCCGGCGAGAATAGCCGCCAGCGCTGACAGGTTGTCGTTATCGCCCACTTTAATCTCAGCAGTGGCGACGGCGTCATTCTCGTTGATCACTGGCACGATGTGGTTATCGAGCAACGCATTCATGGTGTCGCGCGCATTGAGGAAACGTTCGCGGTCTTCCAGATCGGCGCGGGTCAGCAACATCTGACCAATGTTAATGCCATAAATGGAGAACAGCTGTTCCCACAGTTGAATCAGGCGACTTTGCCCAACGGCGGCCAGCAGCTGTTTGGAAGCAATGGTGGCGGGGAGTTCGGGGTAGCCCAGATGTTCGCGCCCGGCGGCAATTGCGCCGGAGGTGACAATCACAATCCGGTGCCCGGCGGCATGTTGCTGCGCACACTGGCGGACCAGCTCAACGATGTGAGCCCGGTTAAGGCGACGGGAGCCGCCGGTGAGCACGCTGGTGCCCAGTTTTACAACCAAGGTTTGGCTGCCACTCATAATCACTCTGCCGTTTGAAATAGAAATATTAATGAGAGTTTAAATGAAGAGGTGGGCTGTTGTCTTTGGAAAAGGAGAGAAGCGTTATGCCCGAAGGCATAACGCAACATTGCAGAACGCGCGCGGGGTGAAGCATCAATGTCAGGCTGACAGCTTCAAAGGTTCGTTGCCAAAATCTTCGGCAGGTTCCAGCTTTAGTGACATATCAACAATCATGGCGTTGAGGTTCTTGTAGAAACCGCGCAGGGTGGTCTCCAGCTTGTCGCGAACTTCAGCATCCTTAATGTTTTGCACCTTCCAATTCCCGTCTTTATCAAACAAGCCGAAGTGATAAACATAAGTAAAACGTTCTGCTTCAGATTGCAGTTCTATCCACCAGCCCCAGAATTCACGCTTCTCGGGCGCAGGTTTAACGTTTACGCAGACCGCAAGACAGTCAAAGAAGAAGCGATCGTTCTCGCACTTTCCTTCACGGATGTAAGGGCCCAGAGTACCGAAACGTTTCATTAGCCGGCTTTTAGGATGACCACTTGGTAACGTCATAGTACAACCTCCATATGTAGGTCATCAGTTGTAGCAAAAAGTTAAGAATTAGCAACTATTAAGTTATCGCATTCTCGCCGCAAGCCAGTCGCAAATCTCATGTAAAGCACGGTCAAAGTTGCTGAAAAGCGGCTCTTGTTTGATATTTAATAGCTTGCCATCAGCCGAAGAATCCGCAATCAGCCTCGATTCTTCCTTAGGGCTGAAGGGATCACTCTCCCAGTAACCGGCTAAAATTGGCGTCGGGGTACGGCGTCCGAGTAAACCCTGCGTTTTCAGAGAATACCGATTAAGTTCGGTCTTCA
This sequence comes from uncultured Enterobacterales bacterium, assembly GCA_946478305.1. GTDB lineage: Bacteria > Pseudomonadota > Gammaproteobacteria > Enterobacterales > Enterobacteriaceae > Ewingella. The sequence goes on along the minus strand of CAMLBO010000008.1, from coordinate 16,469 downwards.
GTAAGCTGTCAGACGCGTTCGACATGCCGAGGCGGCTGGCGAGCACATCCATGTACATATCTGGCACTTTTTCCTGGCATTGAGTGTCGCAGAGCAGCGTATGTACCAGCGCGCCGAGCGTCGCCACTGCGCGTACGCGGCGTGGTTCGAGATAGGCCAGCCGCACCGCGACGTTAGCGCCAAAGCGGAAACCGACCAGGCTGACTTTAGTGGCATCAACCCAAGCCACGTTACTCAGCTGCGCCAGCACCTGTTGATGCAAGAAACTGGTGTCCTGCGTGAGTTTCCATTTGGCGGAAAAGCCAATCGACGGCATGTCGATCGTCAGCATGGCAATGCCACGCGGTGCCAGGTATTCACGGAACAGACGCTGATGGTCGCATTGTAAAGTGTCCAGCCCACCGCATACCATGACGGTCGGGAACGGTGCTTTCCCCTCGTTTGGCAGATGCAGGAAACCGGTGATCGGTGCGCCGCCCTCGATGGCAAAATCGATCTCTTTCAGCTGGTAAGGCGAGTGTAGCGCAGACTGTTCAAAGGCTTTGTTTGCCAGTACTTCGGCCTGCTCGGCCAACGTATCGCCTTTCAGATGCGGATAACTGGCGATACTGTATAGGTTAGCGGCATTGAGCCAGTACTGGCTGGCAAGGGTGACGTCTTCTGTCTCCTGGGCCTTTTGCTGCCAGGCCATAGCTTGCTGAGTCCATTCATAAATCCAGTTGCCACTGCGATAACCAATAACCGTATCGAGCAGGCGTTCATCGCTGTGTTTAGAGGTCGACACCGCAATGCGCGACAGCACCTCTTCCACTTCAATCGGATCCACGCCGCGCCACAGCCACATCAGGCGGTTGATAGTACGGTACCAACAAGGCGCGGAGTCACCTTCCAGCGCGGAGTGCAGCGGGCTGTGATGGTGATGAATGCGGTTAACCAGCGTTGACGTCTCAGGATACTTAAAGGTTGGTTTAAACAGTTTTTCCGTAAGATTGACGGGTGCCATGGTGCAATATCCTCCGTTGCCAGCTGCGAGAGCGAGATTCAGCTATCTCTATATAGGGAGTACGTTGCGGGAAGACAAGAGGCAGGTCAAGCTCGATGGGAATTTCGGTATAACTCAAGCAAAACGCCCGGCAATTAGCCGGGCGTTTCAGAAGAGGAGTAAGACAATCCTCTAAATCATTCTTGTTGTATCAAGGCGGCAACTGAATGAGTCCCCGGGAGCATACACAAGTATGTGACCGGGGCGAAAGAAGGCAGCCAACGCTGAGACAGGAAGAAGGATGACGAGGATTTATTTGCCGACCAACGGAGGCACGAACACCACGCCCATATCCCACGGCTGTTCAATCCAGGTGTCCTGCGGGATGTCGATCACATAATCGTCAACCAGCGGCGCGCCGGCGGGTTTGGCGAAAATAGTGATGAAGTGGGCCTTCGGGTACATCTCGCGAATGGCTTTCGCCGTACCGCCGGTGTCCACCAGATCGTCAATCACGATGAAGCCTTCGCCATCACCTTCTGCGCGCTTCAGCACCTGCATTTCGCGCTGATTGTCATGGTCGTAACTGGAGATGCAGACGGTATCAACGTGACGGATGCACAGTTCACGCGCCAGCAGAGCCGCAGGAACCAGGCCACCACGGCTGACTGCAATGATGCCAGTCCACTGTTCTGCCGGCAGCAGGCGCTTTGCCATGGTGCGGGCGTGGATTTGCAGCATGTCCCAGGTTACAACGTATTTTTCGCTCATATAGGTGTCCCAGCCAGTGAATTGACGGCTTCTAAAAATGTATACAGGGGGAAAAAAGGTTGCGGCGGATTATAGTGAGTCCGGCTCACAAAAACCAGCGGTTATAGTGTCGCCAGCCCGCAAAAACACCCGATCTTCTCCCCGCGCACGCGCACAGGTTAAGATTAAGTGATATTCTGTCAGACCACTCGCCACAACGTCTGGCGGGGATTACTTAACCTTAAACCTACAGCATCTCAATCAGTTCACCTGCCAATGGATCCTGACTGAGCTGACTGTTACAGGAGACTTATAGTGTCTGAACTGTCTCAACTTTCGCCACAGCCGCTGTGGGATATTTTTGCCAAAGTCTGTTCCATTCCGCACCCTTCTTACCATGAAGAAGCCCTGGCGAAACACATCGTTGAATGGGCGCAGGAAAAGGGGATCCACGCTGAGCGTGACGAAGTCGGTAACATCCTGCTGCGCAAACCTGCCACTAAAGGCATGGAAAACCGCAAAGCCGTGGCATTGCAGGCCCACCTCGACATGGTGCCGCAAAAGAACAACGACACCGTTCATGATTTCACTAAAGATCCGATTCAACCCTTTATTGAAAACGGTTGGGTAAAAGCTCGCGGCACCACGCTGGGCGCTGACAACGGCATCGGTCTGGCTTCTGCGCTGGCCGTTATTGCTGATGATTCCGTTGCGCATGGCCCGCTGGAAGTGCTGCTGACCATGACCGAAGAGACCGGCATGGCGGGGGCATTTGGCCTGCAACCAAACTGGTTACAGTCTGAGATCCTGATCAACACCGATTCAGAAACCGAAGGCGAAATCTACATGGGTTGCGCCGGTGGGATTGATTTCACCTCGACCCTCGCCCTGACCCGCGAAGCGGTGCCGGCTGGCTACACGACCCTGAAGCTGACACTGAAAGGGCTGAAAGGCGGTCACTCCGGCGCTGATATTCACCTGGGCCTGGGCAACGCCAGCAAACTGCTGGCCCGCTTCCTGGCTGAGCACGCTGATAGCCTCGGTCTGCGTCTGCTGGACTTCACCGGCGGCACGCTGCGCAACGCCATTCCGCGTGAAGCTATCGCCACGCTGGCTATCGCGGCAGAAAACGTTGACGCCCTGAAAGCAGCGGCACAGGAGTTCCTGGCAACCATTCAGTTTGAACTGTCTGCGGTGGAGAAGAAAATCGCCCTGGTGGTAGAAGCGGCACACAGCGACGCAAAAGTGCTGAACGCTGACAGCCAGAGCCGTTTCCTGGCTCTGCTTAACGCAACGCCTAACGGCGTGATCCGCATGAGCGACGACGTCAAAGGCGTGGTCGAAACCTCGCTGAACGTGGGCGTTGTTACCATGAAAGATGACGAAGTGGCGATCAACTGCCTGATCCGTTCGCTTATCGACAGCGGTAAAGAGTACGTGGTGAGCATGCTGGATTCACTGGGAAAGCTGGCTGGCGCTAAAACATTGGCGAAAGGCAGCTACCCTGGCTGGAAACCTGAGCCAAGCTCACCGGTGATGACACTGGTGCGCGAAACTTACCAGCAGCTGTTCGACAAAACCCCGAACATTATGGTGATCCACGCCGGTCTCGAGTGCGGCCTGTTCAAAAAACCGTACCCTGATATGGATATGGTTTCTATCGGGCCGACCATCACCGGGCCACACTCGCCGGATGAGCAGGTTCACATCGAAAGCGTTGCCCTCTACTGGCAACTGCTGACGGCGCTGCTGAAAGCGATTCCTGAAAAGAATTAATCATTCCTGACTGAATGCAAAATGGACGCAGACTACTCTCTGCGCCCATTTTTATTGGTCCCAGGGCAACAACAGCTGCCGCTCTATCTGCGGATCCTGCAACGTCACATGCAGCCCCACCAATCTCACTCCTCGTCCGCTGCGCCGCTGTTCCCAAGCCTCCTGCGCTACTTTCAGTAAATCTTCTTTATTCAGCACCGGCCAGACGTGTTCCTGGGTGGTCTGCTGGAAATCATGAAACTTGAGCTTCACCCCCTGCCGAGCAATCCGCAGTTCCGGGCTGACCCGACGGAGGCGGGTTTCCAGCTCCGGAAACAGGCGCTCAATCAGCGCCACGCACTCTTCCCAGCTGTGAATATCTTCTGCCAGCGTACGTTCCACACCGACTGACTTGCGCAGCCTTTCCGGTGAGACATCTCGCTCATCGATGCCCTGACAGCGCTCCCACAATACGCGGCCAAACTTGCCGAAGTTTTTCAGCAACTGCGCAAGATCATAGCGTTGCACGTCGCCGCAGGTATGCAGCCCACGCTCCTGCAAACGCTGCGCGGTGACTTTGCCTACGCCGGGGATTTTAGAAAGCGGCAGATCCAGTAAGAAGGCTGGCACCTGGTCGGGGGTTATCACGTACTGGCCGTTCGGCTTGTTAAGATCTGAGGCGATCTTGGCCAGAAACTTAATGGGTGCGATGCCCGCAGACGCGGTGAGATTGATTTCATCAGATATTGCCTGACGGATCTCGGCGGCAATCAGCGTCGCCGAGCCGCTGCACAGAGGGGTATCGGACACGTCAAGATAGGCTTCGTCCAGAGACAGCGGTTCAATCAGGGAGGTATAACGGGAGAAGATTTCTCGGATATGGTTCGATGCTTCTTTATAAGCTTCCATTCTGCCGGGGATCACTTTCAGGTGCGGGCAGAGTTTGAGCGCCATGCCGGTAGGCATCGCACTGTGGACGCCAAATTTACGCGCCGGATAATTGGCGGTGCTGATAACACCACGGCGATCGCGGCTACCGCCGATGGCAATCGGAATATCGCGCAGGGAGGGATCGTCGCGCATTTCAACGGCTGCGAAGAAGCAATCCATATCGACGTGAATAATTTTGCGCATAGCCCTCCCCAATGACTGTATAAGTATACAGTCAAAAGCAGGGAATTCAAGTCAGCGATCTTTTATCCATTAGTCCAAATCATTTTTTCACTTTCAATTATTTATCTCATAAATGATTGATAAATAATTAAGATTGATTCACCGTTTATAAACCGTTTTTGTGATGCTTTTAATATTAATACCACAATGGGTCCGTATATTGGCCGCTTCCCCTCTTCATCTAAAAGGAACCCGCCATGATGAAAACCTCATCCAAATTATTACTTTGCACGTTATTATCCGGCTTTATGTTGGCACCCATGGCTTCCGCTATGCCAACTGCCCATGCCCCTCAAATCATCGCTCATCGTGGCGGCACCGCCGATGCGCCGGAAAATACGCTGCCCGCCATCGAGATGGCGCTGAAAAACCGAGCGGACGCCATTTGGATCACCGTTCAGCTCTCAAAAGATGGCATTCCTGTGCTCTACCGCCCTTCCGATCTGAAAGCCCTGACCAACCAGCAGGGACCGGTCTCGCAATTTACGGCGGCAGAATTGGCTAAAATAGATGCCGGATGGGCATTCAGTTCCGGTGAGTCGCACCCGTACCGGGGTAAAAATATCGGTATTCCGACGCTGGAAAACGTATTGAAAGCCTTTCCAAAAACGACCTTCTATATTGATATCAAAACCCCGGATGCCGCACCGGACAAAATGGCTGCCGCGCTGAGCGGCGTGTTGCAGCAGACGCACAGCCTGGGCAGAACCCGCATCTACTCCACCGATGCAAAGTATCTTGAAGCCCTGCCCGCAGCACTGCCGCGCTTTGAAAGCAGGGATCTGACCCGCACCGCGTTAGCCAATATCACCATGGCCCATGAGTGCCAGATTAAACCAGAGAAGAAAAGCCGCTGGTATGCGCTGGAGATGAAGCGGGATGTGGAAGTGGTGGAGAAATACACGCTGGGTGAAGCGCGCTCCAAAGCGATACTCGAGTGGGATAAAGAAGCGATGGACTGTTTCCGTTCTCAAGGCGAAGCACACATTATTTTGATTGGCATTAACAACCAGGCCGATTATCAACAAGCCAAAAAGTTGGGAGCCGATGGCGTCATCGTAAACTCCCCGGCAGACTTCAAAAAGATCCCACGTTAATCACTTTTTCACCCGGCGGTAACGCCGGGAAACCGCACGTATTGCGTCAAATTAACTGTACAAAAAACAACCTGAATCATTTTTTATTAATTTATAAGTGAAATTATTCTCAGCCCCATTGCTAAAAAAACCATCAGTATTAATATGGCAGCCAATCATGCATGTTATATGCCGATTGTACATCAGTGGCGGTCTTAAAGATCTTTGCATCTGTAGACAAAATAATCAGACCTATACCCGCGTGTAACACGATGGGTAGCTTGTTAAGCAGGAAGAAGAATGATCAGAATCGCGCTGTTACTTGCGATGCTCCTCAGTTTACCTCTATTTACCCTCGGAACAGCGGCCGCCAGTGAGCCTGTCCCGGTAGATCAGGCACTTAAGCAAAAGCTGTTAGGCTCCCCCGTCTATATTCAAATCTTCAAGCAAGAACGTAAGCTTGAACTTTATGCTGAACTTCAGGGCGAATATCGCCTGATTGGCACTTACGGTATTTGCGATTTCTCAGGTGGTTTAGGTAATAAACGCCGCGAGGGGGATTTCAAAAGCCCGGAAGGTTTTTACAGCGTAGATATGCATCACTTAAAACCCGACAGCAAATTCTATCGCGCCATTAACATTGGCTTCCCGAATGATTATGACGTGGCTCAGGGTTATTCCGGGAAATATCTGATGATCCATGGCAACTGTAAGTCTATCGGCTGTTATGCGATGACCGACAAATATATGGATGAGATATTCACGTATGTCCAGGCTGCCTTCCAGTTTGGTCAGCGTAATGTGCAGATAAGTATCTATCCGTTCCGCATGACCGACGCCAATATGGCTGCACACAGAAACTCTTCCTACATCAGTTTTTGGAATGAGCTGAAACCAGGCTACGACTATTTCCAGAAAAACCACGTGCCGCCGAATGTGGTGGTCAGCGCCGGTAAATACGTGCTGAATCAACCGGTGAAAGTGAACCCGCTGGCATCACAGCTGGCGTTCACCACAGTGAAATAATGCGAACTCACCTGGAGCAATCTTGTTCCAGGTTTCGTTACCCGTCAGCGGTTGGGTGGCGATCACAGTGACGACATCATTGGGTGTCGTCTGCTGCTGAAAATCAATTTCCACATCCTGATCCAATAACGTTGCTTTGCCAAACGGCGCCCGTCGCGTGATCCAATACAGATTGGTCGAGCAATAGGCCATCACAAACCGCCCGTCCGACAACAGCATGTTAAACACGCCCTTCTGCCGTAATTCATCAGCCAAAGACGCGATATAGCGAAACACCGACGGCCAGTTGCCCGGGGTGCGCGGATAACGCTCGGTCAGTTTATATAGCAACCAGCAAAAAGCGAACTCGCTGTCGGTCTGGCCAATCGGCCGCAGCGTCCCGGTATCAAGCTGGCGGTAACCACGCAGCTGGCCGTTATGAGCATAAGTCCAGTTGCGGCCCCACAGTTCGCGGGTAAAAGGGTGGGTGTTTTCCAGCGACACTTCGCCGCGGTTGGCCTGACGGATATGGGAAATCACCGCGCAAGATTTGATTGGGTATTCCTGAACCAGGCGGGCGATGGGCGAATTAAAACTCGGATGCGGATCCTTAAAGGTGCGGCAGCCATTACCTTCGTAGAAAGTAATGCCCCAGCCATCTTTATGCGGGCCTGTCCCGCCACCACGTTGCACCAGCCCACTGAAACTGAAACAGATATCAGTAGGAACGTTGGCGCTCATCCCGAGCAATTCGCACATCACCAGCCTCCTTTAATAAACGCAATAATTCGCTGCACTAAGGTGAGACAAGGCGGAATCTGGCGAAGAAGCGGAGTTTACGCAGAGTAAATGAGCATTCTGAGCCAGATTTCAACGCCGGATCAACAATGTGCAACGGATTATTTTGCCATCTCTTTTTCGATTAACAGAATCAGAATATGTATCACTTTAATGTGAATTTCCTGCACGCGGTCAGCAAAGCCGAAATGCGGTACACGGACTTCCACGTCAGCCGAGCCATCCATCTTACCGCCATTTTTGCCGGTCAGGGTGATGACTTTCATGCCTTTGGCACGCGCGGCTTCAATCGCCTTGATGACGTTAGCGGAGTTACCGGAAGTAGAGATGCCAAACAGTACGTCACCTTTCTGGCCAACCGCTTCCACGTAGCGGGAGAAAATATGGTCAAAGCCGAAATCGTTACCGACGCAGGAGATATGGCTGACGTCTGAAATAGCGATTGCCGGGTAGCCAGGGCGATTTTCACGGTAACGACCGGTCAGCTCTTCGGCGAAATGCATGGCATCGCAGTGTGAGCCCCCGTTGCCGCAGGAGATCACTTTCCCACCCGCTTTGAAGGAATCCGCCAGCAATACGGCAGCACGTTGAATAGATTCAATGTTTGCCGGATCGTTGATGAAGTTGTTCAGTGTGTCAGCAGCTTCGTTCAGTTCACTACGGATAATATCCTGGTACATGGCAGCCTCTTTTTATGTCCATTTGCAGCAATAAGATGTTCCGTCTCGCAGTGTAACGGATCGCCGAAACACCGAGAAGCCATGAAGGGGTAATGAATCTGATAGTTTCGAATTTTAGCCCTTCGTGCTATCGGTTTGTGAGCCAAGTTGTAATTAAGATGTAAATACATTGATAAAGAATTGGACCTGAACTAAAACCATTATATCACCCTAACAGGTCAGACCTCTTACGACTCAGGAGCTTTATCATGATGGTTCTTAGCATTGTCGCCCTACTGGTTATCATCGGTGTGCTGTTTTATCACCGCGTCAACTTGCTGCTTAGCAGCCTGGTTGTCGTGGCCTTTACTGCCGCCATGAGCGCAATTAATTTATGGACCCTGTGGTTGCTGGTGCCGCTGGTGATCCTTTTGCTGCCATTCAATATCCCTGCGCTGCGCCGTTCGCTGTTCTCCGCACCGGCCCTGCGCACCTTCCGTAAAGTGATGCCGAGCATGTCACGTACGGAGAAAGAGGCCATCGAAGCCGGTACCACCTGGTGGGAAGGAGACCTGTTCAGCGGCACACCAGACTGGAAAAAATTGCAGGATTACCCGCAGCAACGTTTGACCGACGAAGAGCAGGCGTTTATTGATGGCCCGGTGGAAGAAGCCTGCCGCATGGCGAATGATTTCGAAATCACCCACGAACTGGCCGATCTGCCGCCGGAGCTGTGGGCGTATTTGAAAGAGCACCGTTTCTTCGCCATGATCATTAAGAAGGAATACGGTGGTCTGGAATTCTCTGCTTATGCACAGGCCCGCGTGTTGCAGAAACTGGCCGGTATATCAGGCATTCTGGCAATCACCGTCGGTGTACCTAATTCCCTCGGCCCAGGTGAACTGCTGCAACATTACGGTACCGATGAACAGAAAGATCACTACCTGCCGCGTCTTGCTCAGGGGCTGGAAATTCCATGCTTCGCGCTGACCAGCCCTGAGGCAGGCTCCGATGCCGGTGCCATTCCTGATGTGGGTATTGTCTGTAAAGGCCAGTGGGAAGGTAAAGAGGTGCTGGGTATGCGCCTGACCTGGAACAAGCGCTACATTACGCTCGCCCCAATTGCTACCGTACTGGGTTTGGCCTTTAAACTGAAAGACCCGGACCATCTGCTGGGCGATATCACCGAACTCGGTATTACCTGTGCGCTGATCCCAACGGATACCCGTGGCGTGGAAATTGGCCATCGCCACTTCCCGCTTAACGTGCCATTCCAGAATGGCCCGACCCGTGGCAACGACATTTTCGTGCCGATCGACTACATCATTGGTGGTCCGAAAATGGCCGGCCAGGGCTGGCGCATGCTGGTGGAATGTCTGTCGGTTGGACGTGGTATCACCCTGCCTTCCAACGCCACCGGTAGTTTGAAATCACTGGCACTGGCGACCGGGGCTTATGCGTATATCCGCCGCCAGTTCAAGCTGCCAATCGGTAAAATGGAAGGCATTGAAGAGCCACTGGCGCGCATTGCCGGTAATGCTTACGTGATGGATGCCGCCGCCACGCTTATCACCAACGGTATTATGCTGGGCGAAAAACCGGCCGTACTGTCAGCGATTGTGAAATACCACTGTACCCATCGCGGGCAGCGCGCAGTCATGGACGCCATGGATATCACCGGCGGTAAAGGCATTATGCTTGGTAAAGGCAACTTCGTGGCACGTGCCTATCAGGGCGCACCCATTGCCATTACCGTTGAAGGCGCTAACATTCTGACCCGCAGCATGATCATCTTCGGCCAGGGCGCGATCCGTTGCCATCCTTATGTGCTGCGTGAAATGGCCGCCGCAGAAAGCAATGACCTGCAGGACTTCGACCGCGCGCTGTTTGGTCATATCGGCCACGTCGGCAGCAATAAAGTACGCAGCTTCTGGCTCGGCCTGACCAACGGCCGCACCAGTGCCACACCGGCTAAAGACGCCACGGCGCGCTACTATCAGCACATCAACCGTCTGAGCGCCAACCTTGCACTGCTGTCGGATATTTCGATGGGCGTGCTGGGCGGCAGCCTGAAACGTCGTGAACGTATCTCGGCGCGTCTGGGGGATATTCTCAGCCAAATGTATCTGGCCACCGCTACCCTGAAACGCTACGAGGAAGAAGGTCGCAACAAAGAAGATTTACCGCTGGTGCATTGGGGCGTGCAGGACTGCCTGAATCAGGCGGAAATTGCCATCGACGATCTGCTGCGTAACTTCCCGAACGGCTTTGTCGCCGGGGTGATGCGTCTGGTGATCTTCCCACTGGGCCGTTCGCACTGCGCACCGTCTGACCAGTTAGACCATCAGCTGGCGCGCATTCTGCAAGTGCCGTCTGCCACCCGCAGTCGCATTGGTCGTGGCCAGTTCTTCGAAGCCAGCGAACATAATCCGATTGGGCAGTTGGAAGCCGCTCTGGCCGACATCATTGCCGCTGAACCCGTGCATAAACGTTTGAGTGATGCGATGGGTAAAAAGCTCTCCTTCACCCGCCTGGATATTTTGGCGCAGAAAGGCCTCGATGCCGGTCACCTGACCCCAGACGAAGCCCGCATTCTGAGCCGCGCAGAAGAGAGTCGTCTGCGTTCGATTAACGTCGATGAGTTTGAAGCGGATGAACTGGCAGCAAAAAAGTCACAACCGGAAGTGAAAAAAGAGACCAAACCGCGCCACACTGAAGCGGCCTGATTTCAACTCTATAATTTTCAGAAACAAAAAAGCCTGGGTGCGATAAACACTCAGGCTTTTTCTTTAGGCTTTTTAAATCAGCCGGGGCGACTTAATGCTTAGCGCACTTAACTTTTTTTAGTTGGCGTTGGTGTCTGCGGGCGCACGCGGGCGGTCAGGCCCTTGAGGAAATAGCGCAAAACCTGATCGCCGCACGGACGGTAGTTCTTATGGCCTTCCTTACGGAAGAACGCGCTCAATTCGCCTTCGGACATCTTGAAATCCGCCGCGGCCAGCACGCTCAACATATCTTCGGTTTTCAGCTCAAACGCCACGCGCAGTTTTTTCAGCATGATGTTATTGGTCACGCGCTTTTCAACTTCCGGCACCGGGAAACGGTCATCTTTGCCACGCTTGAAGGTGATCAGACCATTAAGGAAATTAGCCATCACTTCATCAGGCACTTCCATATAGCCTTCTTCGTCATCTTTTTTCAGATAGCGCGACATGACGTCCGGACTGACGGGCGTACCGGTCGTTTTAAGGATTTCAATCAGTCTGCCTTCGCTTAAATTCAGCATGTGGCGCACGCTGCGCAAGACATCGTTATGCATCATAATTCTGTGTTCCTGTATGGAGTAAACCGAGGAAATGCCACCGGGCTTACACCCTAAATAATGTTCGCACCTCGAAGCCGCGCATTATACAGGAAACAGACACATTTAGCTGAACTGACGAATGCGGGCAATCAGCGATTCAATATCGTCGATTTGTGGCGCAGTCAAAATAAGCTTCTGCCCCAGACTCAGCGCATGGCGCTGGCAATCAGCACGCATAGCGTCATCTTTAATGCCGTCGAGATCGGCCACGTGTGCCAGGCCGATAGTGCGACGAATCAGCTCCGCGCCGCAATAGCCGACCGCGTCATGCCACACGACTTGCAGGAATTGGGCTGCGTAGCCCTCTTCGGCCAGCGCCGAATCCTGTGTTTCATCGCGGGCCAGCTGCAGGAAACGTTCAGAGAAACTGAGCCACAGCGCACGTAAATCATTCAGACGCTGCTCGCGTCCGTCAGCAGCTTCACGCACGGCGACCAGCCCCGGTAAACCACAATAATTGAGCAGTAAATTACCCATCGCCGAACCGGGATCAAATCCCAACGGGCCGTAATAGCCGAACTCGGCATCTATCGCCTTCAGTTTGCCGTCGGCGACAAAGATCGAGCCGCTGTGGATATCGCCGTGCAGCAGCGCTTCGGCTTTACTGAGGAAGCGGTGTTTAAGTGATGCCACCGCCAGCCGCAGCGCTCTATCCGCGCGCAGGGCGTCAACCTCTGGCTGTAAAACCGGATCAAAATTATTACGCTCGTGATCGACGTAAGGATCGGTGAAAAAGAGATCTTCGGTGATCTGGCAGAGTTCAGGGTTGGTGAAACGCGCCACTTCCGCTTTCTTAAACTGCGCATTCTGATAAAAATCGGACGTGTGGAACAGCGTCTGCGCCAGATATTCACCCAGTTGGCTGGCTGCCTGAGGATAATGCTTACCCTGCACCAGTTCACTGCGCCAGATGGCGTGATCGGAGAGATCTTCCTGCACCATCACTGCCAGTTCGGCGTCATGATGCAATACTTTTACCGTATGCTGCGGGGCAAACTTACCGTGTGCCACCAGCGTTTCAGCTTCGATGCGCGCGCGGTCCAGCGTCAGTGGCCACGACTCCCCCACACAGCGCACATAGGGCAGCGCCTGCTTGACGATAACCCGGCTTATACCCGCCGTATCGCGGATTTTAAACACCAGATTCAGATTACCGTCACCAATTTCGTCAGCGGAAATCAGAGATTGTGGATCGCTCACGCCGCCAAACTGACGGGCATATTCAACGGCATCTGCAGCAGTAAACGTGTAATAGCGGGACATCGCGACCTCTCAAATTCAATGCTTAATAAAAACGTCCAGACGTCTATACATCCGTCAGGCATGTTGGCAGAATAAGCAAACAGATGCAACTGGGCAACATAGGTTTAACTAACAATGAAAAACATCACAACCACCAGTTTACGAATTCGCGAAAACCAGCTGTGGATCCTCGACCAGCAGGCACTCCCCCAGCAATCTGACTGGCGCCCTTGCCCGGATGTCGCCGCGCTGGTTGATCATATCCGTGCCCTGCGCGTCAGGGGGGCACCGCTGATTGGTCTTTCAGCCAGCCTCCTGCTGGCACTGCTGGCCGAAGGTGGAATGTCACATCTACGGCTACATCAGGCACTGGAAATCCTGCGTGAATCCCGCCCCACCGCCGTCAATCTGATGAACAATCTGGACCGCATGAAAGCCGCGCTGACCCAAACCGATTTCGTCGCGGCTCTGGTTACCGAAGCACTGCGACTGGTGGATGAAGACCGTGCGCTGTGCGACAGCATTGCCGGTCACGGTGCAAAACTGGTGCAGTCCGGTAGTCGCCTGCTGACCCACTGCAATACCGGTGGCCTGGCCACGGCGGGTGTGGGGACTGCGCTGGGCGTTATCTCCCGCGCTCACCAGCAAGGCAACGTTGAGCAGGTGTGGGTCGATGAGACGCGCCCATTGTTGCAGGGCGGGCGTTTAACCGCTTGGGAACTCGGCGAACTGGGCATCCCCTATCAGCTGATTTGTGACGCCATGGCTGCCAGCCTGATGGCACAGGGGAAAGTGGATGCTATCTGGGTCGGTGCTGACCGCATCGCCGCCAACGGTGACGTGGCCAATAAAATCGGTACTTACAGTCTGGCCGTGCTGGCGAAATTCCACGGCGTGCCGTTTTACGTTGCCGCGCCGCACACCACCCACGACCCGAACTGCCCAAACGGTGCCGCCATTCCTATCGAACAGCGTGATCCGCGCGAAGTCACCGGTGTCTCAGGCAGTTTTGGTTCAGTACAGTGGGCACCGCTGGATGCCCGTGTGTATAACCCGGCATTTGACGTTACGCCTGCGGCATTAATCAGCGGCTGGGTGCTGGATACCGGCGTTATCAGCCCGGTGCAGGTTCAGCAGGGCTTCTTTCAGGCAGCATCAAAATAGCCACACGCATTGAGGGGCATGATGCCCCTCAACCAGTAATTGTTAATACAATGATAATATTCATAAACGAATATGATGTTTTAATCATTTATCCTCTTTTCCCTCATCTGAAATGCAAATAGAAGATGTCAAAAAGGCATTTTCTGCTACTATCCTTCGTCCTTTTTATGAGTGTGGCTATTACCTGCACAGGGATTGATATCGTTGAGTAACCCTAATGTTATTCACTCATCAGCCGATAACGGCTGGTAGTTCTTTACGCCAAATGATTGGAAAAGATAAAGAGCGATATCTGTAAATAAAATTAATCTATAGGGATAAAGGGTAAGTTCATGATGAAAGCACTCTGTATTGCACTGGTTGCTGCGGCGACACTGAGCGGTTGCGCGACCGAATCTTCGCGTTCGCTGGAAGTGGCCAAAGTGGCCTCTTATAACACGCAATATAACGGCCCGCGCAGCCCCATTGCCGTGGGTAAGTTTGATAACCGTTCGAGCTATATGAGCGGCATTTTCTCTGACGGCGTCGATCGTCTGGGAAATCAATCCAAAACGCTGTTAGTGACCGACCTGCAACAGACCGGACGCTTCAACGTGCTTGATCGCACCAATATGGATGAGATCAAAGAAGAAGCCGGGATTAAAGGTCAGGCGCAGACGCTGAAAGGCGCGAACTATGTGATCACCGGTGACGTCACTGAATTTGGCCGTAAAGAAGTGGGCGACAACCAGCTGTGGGGAATTCTGGGCCGTGGCAAACAACAAATTGCTTATGCAAAAGTTAACCTTAACGTCATCAACGTGCAGACATCAGAAGTGGTGTACTCCTCGCAGGGTGCGGGGGAATACAGTCTGACCAACCGTGAAATCATCGGTTTCGGCGGTACGGCAAGTTATGACTCCACGTTAAATGGAAAAGTGCTCGATCTCGCGATCCGCGAAGCGGTCAACAATCTTGTGAATGGAATCGAAAGCGGCGCATGGCGTCCTGCTAAATAACATACGGAAATCATAATGAAACTCATCGAACACAAAAGTGTGTGGAAAAAAAGCGGTCTGGCAGCGCTGTTGTTATTGTTGGCCGGCTGCGCCACGCAGCCAAAACCGATTTATAACTGGGATAAATACCAGACAACGGTTTATCAATATTATCAGAGCGATAAAGTGAGCCAGGAAGAGCAAATAGCCTCTCTGAAAGAGTCTATTGAAAAATCCCGCGCCACAAACAAACTCGTTCCTCCGGGCCTGCATGCACAACTCGGTTTGCTCTATGCCAACACCGGCCATACCGATCAGGCCTTCCAGGAATTCAATACTGAGAAAACGTTATTTCCAGAATCAGCAGCATATATGGACTTCCTGCTGAAAAAAAATAAAGGGAGCACCAAATGAAACGTTTATTCCTGCTGAGCGCGGCGTTAATCACGCTGGCATTAACCGGTTGTGCCAAACCGGTTTCCTACGATTACACCGCGTTTAAAGAGAGCAAACCAAAATCCATTCTGGTGCTGCCACCGGTAAACCACTCCCCGGACGTGAATGCCAGCCACAGCGTGGCCTCCGTGGTAACCATGCCGCTGGCCGAAGATGGCTTTTACGTCTTCCCGGTTGCCGTGGTTGATGAAACTTTCAAGCAAAACGGCATGACGTCACCGGAGGATATCCGTTCAGTGAGCGTCGTAAAATTACGTGAGATCTTCGGCGCTGACGCAGCGCTGTATATCGATATCGCGGATTATGGCAACAGCTATAAGGTGATCACCAGCGAAGCCCGCGTCACGGCCAGCGCCAAACTGGTTGATCTGCGCAACGGCAAAGTACTGTGGACAGGCACCGCAATGGCCTCCAGCAACGAAGGCGATAACAATAACAACAGCCTGATCGGGATTCTGGTGACGGCCGCTGTCGCGCATGTCTCCAATACGCTGACCGATAAGAGTCACGACGTCGCTATACTGACCAGCAGCCGCCTGCTCTCTGCCGGCACGCCTAACGGCATGTTGTACGGACCGCGTTCGCCTAACTATGGTAAGGATGCTGGGCGCTAAGACCTGATGGTTTTGAGCTGCCATTCAAACTGGCTGGCGGATTTCGGATTACGGTCCGAAATCCGCTTTTTTAATTCAGGGTCAGGGTCGTGGGCGTCGGCCCACACCGAAGACCTTGGGCTGCCGCCCAAACCGGCCTTAAGAGGCGCCTATCGCCGCGCCTCTTAAGAATCTCCGGCTCTTTTAAAAACAGCAGCTGCGCGGGTCACAATGGCCGTGTTTCAGTCACCACGGTTATCGCCGCAAAATGCCGCCGCTTAGGCGGTACCTTCGCTGCGGGTTTCGAGCCTCAGGTCTCGAACCACTTGCTCAGCGCCATTTTGAATGCGGCCCGTACTTTTTAAGAAGACAAAAGCAGACCAGGTTTTGTCTTTTATCTTTGGATTTATATAGCCCCTAAGGCGCAGTCAAAAATGGCACCGGATGAGAGGTTCGAGACCTGAGGCTCGAATCC
>CAMLBO010000007.1 GCA_946478305.1 uncultured Enterobacterales bacterium | reverse complement strand
CCCGGTCAGTGGAGGCGCATTATAGGGAGTTCTCAGAAGGCCGCAACCCTTAATTCAAAATAAATTACTGACCGTTCTTTTTTTGGACAAAGCGCCCAGAGTTCCAGCATCAGAGCGGTTTTTTGTACGATAACTTGCCAAAATCCTCAGCAAACTTCCTGACTTGTTCCCAATCGGTGTATTCCACCTCTTTACTGGTATCCGTTTCGCCCCCCGTCATACGCATAATAAGTTGAATCATGACTTTATCTATCCAACGATAGCGCGGATAGCGCAGTGCGCCGGCGAATACTCCACATAAAGCTGGCTTCCACGGTGTCGCCATCAGGAACTTGCGTACATAAGAGTTAGTCTGGGGGGTACGCTTCTCAGGTTTACGTGCCGTCAGGTTCACCGCAAAGAAAGCCGAAGGCATGCTATTAAGCTGTTTGATATTCTGATTTACGAATTTGTCCAACACCGCATTGAAGTGACCGTAGCGAATTGATGCCCCTACCAGCACCTTATCGTATTGAGAAAGCGTGACATGCTGCGCATGGGTCAGATCAATCACATCACATTCACACTTATCTTTAATACAACTCGCGATATAAGAAGCAATGGCATGAGTTTGCCCATCACGGGTTGAATAGAGCACCAGTGCTTTCATAACAAGTTCCTTTCTCTCTTTATATAAGGTTCTAAATCATTCTCGCCAGAAGGTCGGCGTAAACAGAACTAATAATGTAAACACTTCAAGTCGGCCAAAAAGCATCGTGACGATGAGGATCCATTTCGCCGTAGAGTTCATTGAAGCAAAGTTGTCGGCTACCACGCCAAGCCCTGGACCGAGGTTGTTCAAGGTCGCTGTCACGGCCGCAAAAGCAGAAAAGTTATCCACACCCGTCGCCACAATAGCCAGCATGCTGACGATAAAGACCAGCGCATAGGCGGAGAAGAATCCCCAGACGGCTTCGATAATACGTTCCGGCAACGCTCTGTTACCGAGCTTAATCGTGTATACCGCATTCGGGTGAACCAAGCGTTTTAGCTCGCGTGACCCTTGTAAATAGAGCAGCAGGATACGAATAACTTTCAGCCCTCCTCCGGTCGACCCCGCACAACCGCCGATAAAGGCCGAGCACAACAGTAAGATCGGCAGGAAGAGTGGCCATTTGGAAATACTGTCAGTGGTGTAACCCGCAGTCGTCGCCATGGATACCACCTGGAAGAAGGCCTGATTCAGCGTTTCCAGCCCGGAGCTGTAGACGTTATGCATCCACAGCACCGACGTACAGACCACCACCAGCGTCAACTGCACGCCAATGAACATGCGAAATTCCGGGTCACGCCAGTACACTTTCAGGTTACGTCCGCTCAATACGGCAAAGTGCAAACCGTAGTTACAGCCGGAGATCAGCAGGAACACCGCGATGATTGTGTTAATCGTCCCGCTATGGAAATAGCCGATACTGGCGTCATGAGTGGAGAACCCACCAATCGCAATTGTTGAGAAGCTATGACCTATGGCATCAAATACCGACATGCCTGCTCCCCACAGCGACAACGCACAGGCGATGGTCAGCAGAACGTAAATCAGCCACAGCGTTTTCGCTGTTTCGGCAATACGCGGGCGCATCTTGTTATCCTTCAGCGGCCCCGGCATTTCTGCGCGGTAGAGCTGCATCCCGCCGACGCCCAAAATCGGCAGGATGGCGACAGCCAGCACAATGATCCCCATCCCCCCAAACCATTGCAGCATTTGGCGGTAAAACAGGATGGCTTTCGGCAAGGAATCCAGACCCACCAAGGTGGTTGCCCCGGTCGTGGTTAAACCGGAGAACGATTCAAAGAAGGCATCGGTAAGGGAAAGGTTCGGGCGCTCGGAGAACAGGAAAGGTAATGCCCCTACGCTTCCCAGCACCGTCCAGAACAGCACAACAATCAGGAAACCTTCACGCGGCTTGAGCTCGCTCTTCTGTTTTCGGTTGGGTAGCCACAGAAAAAGGCCGATAGCCAGTGCGACAAAGAACGTCTGGCTGAATGCGCGCCCAGCGCCATCGCGGTAAATCAGCGCGACCAATCCGGGAATAATCATCGTTCCGGAGAACAGGATGACAAGCACCCCCACGATGCGTGTTATGGCACGAAAATGCATGCTGGCGCGTTCCTCAGCGAATTAACCATTGAAAAAGAATTTATGAAACCGGCTGCAACTGAAGCGTGCCGCGACTGAGATCAAATAAACGGATGACAATTGCCGACGCGTCTGCGGCAGGTAATGCCAGACGCAGTTCGACAGCAGCACCGTAATCACTCTGCAATATTTGCCCACCCATCTGCTGCATCAGGCTTTCCACCAGCGCAAGCTGGGGATAGTCGCAGTGCAGCTTATATTCTGCCAGTGGGACTTTTTGATAAACCGTAAGCAGTTTCAGCGCCTGCTGAACACCACCACCGTAAGCTTTTACCAAACCTCCGGTACCTAACATGATGCCGCCATAATAACGCACCACCACGGCGGTTATCTCACCCACACTACTTCCCATCAATTGCGCGAGGATCGGTTTTCCCGCCGTTCCCGCCGGTTCACCATCATCAGAGAAACCGAGCCGCTGCGAATCTGCCGGCGCGCCGGCCACAAATGCCCAACAGTGATGCCTCGCTGCCGGGTGCTGATTTCTTACATCTTGTATAAATGTTTTAGCCGCTTCTACGCCTTCGGTGTGTGCCAAAAGCGTAATAAAGCGGCTTTTCTTTATTTCCTCACTGAAACTGACCGCTTCAGCAGGAACTGGATAAGGCTGCATCAGGCAAGTTTCAAATCACGCGTCATGTTTTCAATATGATTATCGTGAATGACAATATTGTCTTCGATACGAATCCCGCCGAACGATTTCATGGCTTCGATACGATCCCAGGCAAAATGTTTACTGAACTCGCCGTCACGCCATGGCGCCAACAGAGATTCGATGAAATACAGGCCTGGCTCGATGGTTAATACCATGCCCGGTTGAATAATGCGGGTACAGCGCAGGAAAGGATACTTCGACGGGGCAGCCAAGTGCGTGCCCTGCTCATCCTGCATAAAGCCCGCGACATCATGAACCTGTAACCCCAGCGGATGGCCAAGACCATGCGGCAGGAATGGCCCGGTCAGATTCTGTTCAACCATCGCCTCCTCGCTGATATCCACCACCAGCTTGTGGGCCTTCAGCAATTTAGCAATGCGGTGATGCATCTGAACATGATAGTCGGTGTAGCTGACGCCGGGTTTTATCGAGCCAATGAGCGCCAATTCTTCGCTATTTAAGTCCTTCACCAGTGCAGCAAAATCGCTATCAGGATCGTGAGCATAGGTGCGTGTGAGATCGGCGGCGTAGCCGTTGTATTCCGCACCTGCATCGACCAAGAAGCTGCGCATTTCAGACGGCGGCTGGTGATCCAGTTTAGTGTAATGCAGTACTGCAGCGTGCTCATTCAACGCCACAATATTGTCATAAGGTACGTCGGTATCGCGATGCCCCGTAGCCGTCAGGTAGGCGAGGTTAATATCGAACTCACTCATGCCAGACATGAAGGCTTCCTGCGCCGCACGGTGGCCGCTGACCGCGACTTTTTGCGCTTCACGCATACAGGCCAATTCATAATTGGTTTTATAGGCACGATGATAATGCAGGTAGTCGAACACCGCTTTAGGGTTAATGTTTTCTGCCATTACGCCCATATTGAGTGCGCGAGCCTGGCTTGAACCGATGTAAGCCACGCGTTTTATATCAGCAGGTAACTGGTCCCTGATATCATCGGCTTTCGCCAGCGGCGAGAGCACGACATCTTTAGTCCAGAAGGAGTCCGGCAGCGGTTCAACGCTGTGCCAGTAATCCACCGGTGAATAGAACCAGAGTTTAGGCGCATTGATACCATCTACCCATAACCAGCAATTCGGCACTGTCGTGATCGGCACCCACGCCTTGAATTGCGGGTTCACTTTGAACGGATAACTGTGGTCATCAAGGAAAGTGGTCATCAATTCACCGGAGTGAATCAATAACGCATCGAGTTGATTGCGTTGCAGTATTTCTCGCGCACGCCCTTGCAGCGTGGCGATGTGTTCTTTGTAAAGCGTAGTGAGCGATTCCATCAAACTGTCCTTTTTCCTGCACAACGATGCCGCATCTTATCACAGCCGCGCACGGGTCGTAGCCCCGGAAGGTTTGTGATCTTGCCTGCAAATCACACTCATCTCATTTGCAAATCATTAACATAAAAACCACACTCTATTCATCTGGTCATACCAGATCATCCCAGATGATTCAGGAGAGACACATGCTCTACCAAGGCGAGACACTACACCTGCACTGGCTCCACGATGGCATTGCCGAGCTGGTGTTTGATGCACCCGGCTCCGTAAATAAGCTTGATACCCGTACCGTCGCCAGTCTTGGCGAAGCGATTGGCGTGCTGGAAAAACAGACCGATCTGAAAGCTCTACTGTTAAGTTCAACGAAACCGGCATTTATCGTCGGTGCTGACATTACCGAGTTCCTTTCACTGTTCAATGCACCGGCGGAAAAGCTGCATCAGTGGTTGAATTTTGCCAACAGCATATTTAATCGCTTGGAAGACTTACCGGTGCCCACCCTTTCGGCCATCGCTGGGTATGCCCTGGGCGGTGGCTGCGAATGTGTGCTGGCAACGGATTTTCGTATCGCTACACCGGACGCTCGTATCGGCCTGCCGGAAACAAAACTGGGGATCATGCCAGGCTTTGGTGGTTCCGTACGTTTACCCCGCCTGCTCGGTGCTGACAGTGCGCTGGAGATCATCGCGGCCGGTAAAGACATCAGTGGCAAAGAGGCGCTGAAGGTCGGGTTGGTCGATGCCGTGGTCGACGCAGATAAACTCCGCGATGCCGGACTGAAAATATTACAGCAGGCGATTGACGGCAAACTGGACTGGCAAGCCCGCCGGGAACCCAAACGCCAGCCGCTGAAACTGAGCGCCATTGAGGCCACCATGAGCTTCAGCGTAGCAAAAAGCATGGTGCTACAAACGGCCGGAAAACATTACCCCGCGCCGCTGACGGCAGTGAAAACCATTGAGGCGGCCGCAAAATTAGGCCGTGACGACGCCCTGAAGCTAGAAACCGCCAGCTTTGTACCGCTCGCCCAATCGAAAGAAGCCCGCGCACTGGTCGGTATTTTCCTTAACGATCAGTTCGTCAAAGCCAAAGCCAAAAAACAGGCCAGTGACAGTGAGAAAACGGTTCAGGCTGCCGTGCTGGGTGCAGGGATCATGGGTGGCGGCATCGCCTACCAGTCAGCGCTGAAAGGCGTGCCAGTCATTATGAAAGACATCAATGACAAATCCCTGACGCTTGGCATGAACGAAGCAGCCAAGCTGCTGAACAAGCAGTTGGAACGCGGCAAACTGGATGGCCTGAAGATGGCAAAAGTGCTCTCCACCATTCAGCCCACGCTGAGTTACAGCGGCATTGAGCGCGCGAAAGTTGTCGTGGAAGCCGTGGTGGAGAATCCAAAAATCAAAGCGGCAGTGCTGGCAGAAGCGGAGTCCCTGCTGGACAGCGACACCGTCCTGGCCTCAAACACCTCAACCATTCCTATCGATCGGTTAGCGGCCGGGCTGAAACGTCCGGAAAACTTCTGCGGTATGCACTTCTTCAACCCGGTTCACCGTATGCCGCTGGTTGAAATCGTGCGTGGTACCAAAACGTCGGAAAAAACGCTGTCGCGAATTGTCTCCTATGCGCTGACCATGGGCAAAACGCCGATTGTAGTCAACGACTGCCCGGGATTCTTCGTTAACCGCGTGCTGTTCCCTTACTTTGCCGGATTCAGCCTGTTACTGCGTGACGGTGCGGATTTCCACCAGATCGACAAAGTGATGGAAAAACAGTTCGGCTGGCCAATGGGTCCGGCTTATCTGCTAGATGTTGTGGGTATTGATACGGCCCATCATGCCCAGGCGGTGATGGCCGCAGGCTTCCCGGAACGTATGGCCAAAGATTATCGCGATGCGGTCGATGTGTTATTCGATAATCAGCGTTTCGGCCAGAAGAACCAGCTTGGCTTCTACCGTTATAGTGAAGACAGCAAAGGCAAACCACGCAAAGAGAACGATGAACAGGTCGATAAACTGCTGGTTGAGAATGGCGGCAAAAAGGCCGAATTCACGCCAGATGACATTATTGCCCGCATGATGATCCCGATGATTAACGAAGTTGTCCGCTGCCTTGAAGAGGACATCGTCGCCAGTCCGGCAGAAGCCGATATGGCGCTGGTTTACGGTATTGGTTTCCCTCCGTTCCACGGCGGTGCATTCCGCTACCTCGATACGCTGGGGACAGCGGCATATCTGGAACTGACTGAAAAATATGCACACCTCGGCGCGCTCTATCAGGCACCGGAAGGGTTGCGTACAAAAGCCAAAACCAATGACACCTATTATCCGGTCGCAGCACCGCTGGAAGATCTCAGCACCGGCACTCAGGCATAAGGACCGAAATCATGGAAAACGTAGTCATTGTTGACGCTGTACGTACACCGATGGGCCGTTCAAAAGGCGGGGCATTCCGTCATGTACGCGCCGAAGATTTATCCGCTCACCTGATGCGCGCCATTTTGGCCCGTAACTCGGCGCTGGATCCGAAAGAAATTGATGACATTTACTGGGGCTGTGTTCAGCAAACCCTGGAGCAGGGCTTCAATATTGCGCGTAATGCCGCGCTGTTGGCAGAAATCCCTCACAGCGTTCCGGCCACCACGGTCAACCGTCTTTGTGGCTCTTCCATGCAAGCGTTGCATGATGCTGCCCGCGCCATTATGGTGGGCGATGCGCACGTTGGCCTGATTGGTGGCGTGGAACATATGGGCCATGTGCCGATGAATCACGGCGTGGACTTCCACCCGGGGCTTAGCCGCACCGTGGCCAAAGCCGCAGGCATGATGGGGCTGACCGCCGAAATGCTGGCAAAAATGCATCAGATCAGCCGAGAAATGCAGGATGAGTTTGCCGCCCGTTCGCACCAGCGCGCGCATGCTGCCACCGTCGCCGGGCATTTTGCGTATGAAATTGTGCCGACTGACGGCCATGATGCGCAGGGTGTACTCACCAACTACAACTACGATGAAGTCATTCGCCCGGAGACGACCGTTGCCACACTGGCCGCGCTGCGCCCCGCGTTTGACCCGGTCAACGGTACAGTGACAGCGGGCAGTTCATCTGCGCTGTCTGACGGCGCGTCTGCCATGCTTATCATGAGTGAATCAAAAGCCCAATCCCTCGGTCTCTACGCCCGCGCCCGCATCAAAGCGATGGCGGTGGTAGGCTGTGATCCGTCGATTATGGGATATGGGCCGGTACCGGCTACCCGTCTGGCATTGAAACGTGCAGGCTTAAGCGTACAGGATATTGGGTTGTTTGAGCTGAATGAAGCTTTCGCCGCGCAGGCTTTACCGTGTGCGAAAGATTTGGGGCTGCTGGAAACCATGGAAGAGCGCGTTAACCTCAACGGTGGCGCAATTGCCTTAGGTCATCCACTCGGGTGTTCCGGCTCACGCATCTCCACCACTCTGCTCAACCTGATGGAGCGCCGCGACGTGCAGTTTGGCGTTGCGACTATGTGTATCGGTCTCGGCCAGGGTATTGCGACCGTATTCGAGAGAGTCTGATACTACGTAAAAGCGGGCATCAGTCCGCTTTTTTCATTGCCCGTGACTACCGCGTTTAGTTGCCGTTTTCCCGCCCGTCAGGGGCGGGCTTTTTATGCCTCGCACCTAATTCTGTTACGATTTCCCCTTCATATATCAGCTATGGCCTATTGTTGTTTTAGTGGATGATAATTAGCCTGATGACAGCCTCATCATAATGGCGCTAAAACGGACTATTTACCTCCTCATAAAAGGGAAACACAGATGAGAATCACGTCGACACTGCTACTTTCGACCATAATGGTTTATTCAGGTACGGCTCTGGCAAATACCAGTATGGCGGAAAACTGTTTGGCATATGGAAAGAAGGTGATGAAAGACAGCCCTAAAGTACTGCTCATACTCAATCAGGCCATCATCGATAAAGACCACGCGTTTGAAAATAAATATGACGAAAAGGTCGGTAGCCAATATATTTCGACCGAGTTAGTCGCCGATATACATAGCCAGCAAGAAAAACTAGGCAGCATTCTCTGCCTCTTCGATCAAAAACCGCTGTACTTCAAATATCAGCCCGCAGAATAAAAAAACACCCACGGTAGAGTGGGTGTTTTTCCAAACGATTCAGATCAGAAAGTCGATTTTTACCCTAGATAAAGGCAAATGCATCGCCGTACATGCGATCTTCCTGCGCGCCGCGCTCTGCTACAAAGCGCTCACGGGCAATCTTCGCCATCTCAAAACGTCCGGCGATATAAATGTCGTGGCCCGCCAGAGAAGAAAAATCCTGAAGCACGGCGCTTAAAACGGTACCGCTGCGACCCTGCCAGCCCTCTTCAGGCTGTTCAACCACCGGGATCACCTTCAGATTCGGGTGATTCACGCTCAGTGCTTCCAGTTCGCCTAAATCATAAAGATGTTTGAGCTCGCGACCGCCCCAATAGATTGAGATATCCCGATCCGGCTGTTGTTCGAGCGCCGTCACCAGAATAGAGCGAGCGTAGGAGAAACCTGTGCCACCCGCGATCAGCACCAACGGGCGATGGTCATCTTCACGCAGCCAGGCGTCACCATGTGGAATGTCCACGGTGATGTTTTGCTCTTTCAGGATACGGTCCATTACCGCCATCGCATACAGATTCAACTCTGAAGCACCGATGTGCAGCTCAATCGTGTCGCTTTCAGCTGGCGTAGAGGCCATTGAGAAGGGACGCTTATCGCGCTCATCCATCACCACCATCAGATACTGGCCGGCACGGAAAGAAAACGGGGCTTCCGGGGATAACCGTACCCGATATACCGTATCAGTAATGGCCTCAACCGAGGTTACTTTACAGCTCATTGTTGTCATGCATTCCCTCTGTGGGTCATCAAAGCAAGGCGGAGAACAGCAGCGGTTATTTCTTCACTCGGCCACTGTCTGAATTTTTATTATAGGTTGGTGCTTTACTGGCGTACTTATCACTGGCAAAAATGGCCAGCTCGTCCCAGATGGCGTCAACACGTGCGGTCACAACAGGATCCTTAACAATGGGGCGTCCCCATTCGCGCTGCGTTTCCCCCGGCCACTTATTCGTCGCGTCCAGCCCCATTTTTGAACCCAAACCGGAAACAGGGGAGGCAAAGTCGAGATAATCGATCGGCGTATTTTCAACTAATACGGTGTCACGTGCGGGATCCATACGGGTAGTGATCGCCCAGATCACATCGTTCCAGTCCCGGGCGTTTATGTCATCATCGCAAACAATCACAAACTTAGTGTACATAAACTGGCGCAGGAATGACCAGACACCCATCATCACGCGCTTGGCATGACCGGCATACTGTTTTTTCATGGTAACGACGGCCAGCCGGTATGAGCACCCTTCCGGCGGCAGATAAAAATCCACAATTTCAGGAAACTGCTTTTTCAAAATCGGCACAAAAACTTCATTCAATGCCACGCCCAGCACGGCGGGTTCATCGGGTGGCCTGCCGGTATAGGTGGAGTGATAAATGGCGTTTTTACGCTGGGTAATATGCGTAATGGTAAAGACCGGGAAACTGTCTACTTCATTGTAATAGCCAGTGTGATCGCCATAAGGACCTTCTGGCGCCATTTCGGCCGGGTCGATATAGCCCTCGAGCACGATTTCAGCGCTGGCAGGCACTTCGAGATCGTTGGAAATGCATTTTACGACTTCAGTCTTATTGCCACGCAGCAGACCGGCAAATGCATATTCAGATAATGTATCCGGCACCGGCGTCACCGCGCCAAGAATGGTCGCCGGATCAGCGCCGAGTGCTACTGAAACAGGGAAAGGTTTTCCCGGATTCTGCTGGCACCACTCCTGGAAATCCAATGCGCCGCCACGATGTGACAACCATCGCATGATCACTTTATTCTTACCCAAAACCTGCTGCCGATAAATCCCCAGATTCTGGCGCTGCTTGTGCGGGCCACGGGTGACGGTCAGGCCCCAGGTGATAAGCGGGGCGGCATCTTCCGGCCAGCAGTGCATGACAGGAATGCGTGAAAGATCGACATCATCCCCTTCCCAAACCAATTCCTGACAAGGTGCCGAATGCAGAACTTTGGTGGGCATGTTCATCACTTGCTTAAACTTAGGCATTTTGTCGTAAAAATCACGGAACCCACGCGGCGGCTCGGGCTCTTTCAGAAAAGCCAGCAATTCACCAACTTCACGCAGCGCACTGACATCTTCCTGCCCCATCCCCAACGCCACACGTTCAGGCGTACCGAACAAATTGCACAACACCGGCATGTCGTAACCTTTTGGGTTCTCGAACAATAACGCCGGGCCACCAGCACGCAACGTGCGGTCAGCAATTTCGGTCATTTCCAGATAGGTATCGACAGGCTGAGTAATGCGTTTCAGTTCGCCTCTCTTTTCGAGTAACGAGAGGAAGTCACGTAAATCACGGTATTTCATGCTGATTTTTATCGCCAAATTGGGGAGAGCATTATAGGGCCTCTCCGGAGTTGTTGCTGCCTTTTTGTTATCAGTAAGTAAATACCGATAATAAAAAGGCAGTGTAACCGTCAGCCCGTGGCTCTTTTGGACTGACGATGCGAAAGGGTAAACATTGTTACTATTGGCAGTTAAACGGAACCAGTGAACTCAGGGCCTGAGTATTCTGATATTCCTGAATTTCCTGGCCGTGGCGGAAGACTTTAAAGCCCTGCCCTTTGGCACTGAAATAGCTCAAATCATTACCTGATACCTTCAACAGACTGCCTTCGCGCAGCGCAATCACCGACTCACTTGGGTTAACTACACAAAACTCAGCAATACGTTCATCACGGGTTTCGCCCATATGCCCACTCAGATGAGCATCTATATAATGTGGGTTGATTTGCACCGGAAACAGGCCGAGAGAAGGTAACACGACGGAATTGCGCACGGGCATATCATTGGTCGTACGAATGCTTGGCGTAGCCACGTTACAACCCGCGCTCCAGCCGATATAAGGCACATTGCGTTCGCGAACAGCACGCTGGATAGGAACGATCAGGCCATTTTCATGTAATAACTGATTCAGCATCCAGGTATTCCCGCCACTTATCAGAATGCACTCTGCTTGCTCAATAGCCTCAGCCGGTGCACTGGCATGATGAATACTGCTGACCTTAATACCCAGCGCCTGTTCCAGCTCCTGCGCCCGCGCGTCATAATCGCTGCGGATCAGGGCATAAGGGATCAGAACGGCAGAGGTTATTTTGCGCGCTTTTAGCATCGCCTGAATATGTTCGTTGGCATAACCTAACAGCGTGGACTCACCTGAAAGCTTACCGTTACTCAGTAAGAACAACTCCATGACGTTTCTCCGTTATTGTTATTAGAAACCGATGTAAAATGCCGCGATACGTTGGGCGTTCGCATGCAATTATTCGCCTGTCTGTCTATCGCCGGTCACTTTTGTTATGCTCACCCGCTAGGCTTGAAGGCATGTGAGACTATGGAATCCTGGTACTTATTATATTGCAAACGCGGGCAGCTTCTTCGCGCTAAAGAACATTTAGAGCGTCAACAGGTTAACTGTTTAACCCCGATGATCACACTGGAAAAAATGGTACGAGGCCGCAGAACTGCGGTGAGTGAACCTTTGTTCCCAAATTATCTGTTTATTCAGTTTGACCCTGAACGTATTCACACCACTACTATCAGCGCGACGCGGGGTGTCAGTCATTTTGTCCGCTTTGGCCCACAACTGGCTACCGTGCATCCCGATGTCATCCATCAGTTGATGACTCAACCGATGCCCGAAGTCCGTGATCCTGAAACCCCGCACAGCGGTGACGTGGTGGTCGTTACACAGGGTATCTTTGAAGGATTCGAAGCGATTTATACCGAACCAGATGGCGAAGCCCGTTCGTTGCTGTTGCTCAATCTTATCAATCAACAAGTTAAACAAAGCCTGGATAACACACACTTTCAGAAAATTTGAGCGGCATTCACTTGCCGTCTCTTGATGCGCAGATTTGAGCAAAAACCTGAGGCACCTTATCGGGTGCCTTTATTCTTTTCTCCGCTAGATGCCAAACAACGCGCGTGCATTATCTGCTGTTTTTTGAGCCAGCCAGGCTGGGTCATCACCGCGCCACAACGCGACCTGATGAATGATATGCGGTAAAAAAGCCGGTTCATTACGGCGGTTCTTCGGCTTTTCAGGCATATCACGAGGAAGCAAATAGGGTGCATCAGTTTCAAGCAGCAGCCGATCGGCAGGTATCTGGCTAAGCATTGCACGCAGCTCTAACCCCCTGCGCTCATCGCAAACCCAGCCAGTGATACCTATCGATAACCCCAGCGAAAGATACAGTTCGAGTTCCTGCTCACTGCCGGTAAAACAGTGAACTACCGCACCAGGAAGCTTATTGAGCCACGGCTTCAGCAGGTCGGAGAAACGGGGATGCGCATCACGACAGTGCAGAAATACCGGCATTGCCAGCTCAGCAGCCAATGCCAGCTGTGCGCTGAAAGCGATTTCCTGCTGGTCTGCAGGCGAAAAGTTACGGTTAAAATCGAGTCCGCACTCCCCTATTGCCACGACCTGTGGGCTGGCGGCCAGCGTTCTGATGCTTTGTTCCGTCTCGCTGTTCCAACTGCTGGCCTGATGCGGATGTACACCCGCGGTAGACCAGCAGAACAGTGGATATTGCGCAGCCAGTGCTTGTGCCTCAAGACTTTCCGCCCCTGACGTTCCGGTGATTAACATTCCGGAAACCCCGGCCGCCCGTGCGCGTTCTACCACCTGTACGCGGTCTTTATCAAACTGATTACTGGTCAGATTTACGCCAATTTCAAACATACCGGGTCCTAAAACAGAAACCGCCCAACAGGGCGGTTTTTTACGTCAATGATCCTATCAGGAAGCCTGATCCTGCTCGTCTTCTTCAGCATCGACATCTGAACGACGACGCTTACCGACATAGAAACGAGCAAAGAACACACCGATTTCAAACAAACAGTACATCGGGATAGCCAACAATGTCTGGGAGAACACGTCAGGTGGCGTCAATAACATACCAACCACAAACGCGCCCACCAGTACATAAGGACGTTTTTTCTTCAGATCTTCCGGCGTTGTCACACCACTCCAGCATAACAACACAATGGCAATCGGCACTTCAAACGACACGCCAAACGCCATAAACAGCGCCATGACGAAATCGAGATAGTTATTAATATCTGTCGCAATTTGTACGCCAGCAGGGGCTGTTTTAGCAAAGAAGGCAAATGCCAGAGGAAACACAACAAAATAGGCGAACGCCATGCCGAGATAAAACAGCAGTGAGCTGGAGAAAAGCAACGGCATCATCAGGCGTCGTTCATGCTTATACAGCGCAGGCGCTACAAAACCCCACACCTGATAAAGAATGAAGGGTGCGGAAGCAAATACCGAGACAATCATCGTCAGTTTGATTGGCGTGAAGAATGGCGAAGCCACGTCTGTGGCAATCATGCTTGCACCCAGCGGCATCTGTTTAATTAACGGAGCTGAGACCAGATAATAAATATCATTGGAAAAATAGGCCAAAGCCAGAAACACCACCAGAACACAAATGATGGAATTGAGCAGACGCTTACGCAGTTCAATCAGATGGCTGATAAGCGGTTGGGTATCTTCAACAGCCATGTTTTAACGTTCGCCTGTAGAATGAGTAGAGGGAGTCGGTTTTGCCGCTGGTGCGGATCCACCTGCCGGAGCGGGAGTATCAATGGCATCTGTAGGATGCACTGAAGCTGGCGGCACAGTCTCGTGCACCGCTTCATGTGCCGATAAATGGGCAACATCTGCTTCAGCGGCCACTTGTGGCTGATGAACCGGTTTGCTGGAGGCCACCGCAGCTTCCACCGCATTTTGTGGCACCTTCGCAGGCGAAGAGGCTACATGGCTGGCCGTTGCAGGTGTTACACCTTCGTCATGTAAGGCTTCAGCTTCCTCAACCACAGGATTATGAATGGTATTGCCTACTGACGTGGCGTCTTTAACCGCTTTCGCAGCAGCATCCGTCTCGGCGGTAAAGGAGCGCTTCATTGACTCGGCCGCTTCTTTCAGCTCATCCATAGAGGCTTTGATTTCTGGCGTTAAGTTCTTAAGGCCAGACTCTTCCGCTTTCTTGAGGCTGTCCTGCAATTCCTGAAGTTTCAGTTCCTGGGACAACTCATTCTGTACCGAGGCCGCCATGGCGCGTAGCGCACGGATCCAGCCTGCAACTGTTCTGACGGCCACTGGTAAACGCTCAGGCCCAAGAACAACCAGACCAATCACCAACACCAGTAACAGTTCACTAAATCCTATGTCGAACACGGCTTATACCTGCTCTTTGTTTTGGCTCTTCGTTTCTTCCGCTTTCACTTCTGGTTTAACCTCAAGAGGTTTAGCCGTGAAATCAGCGTCAGCATTCGTGGTGTCGCTCTCTTTATGTACTTTAGTTGTCGTCTCTTCATCACCCATGGCTTTTTTGAAGCCTTTGATTGAAGAACCCAAGTCAGAACCTAAAGTACGCAGTTTTTTGGTACCGAACAGCAGGACCACGATCACCGCAATGATCAAAAGTTGTGTAATGCTAATACCACCCATTATCTTCACCTCAATATGAAGGGGACTATATCCATTGCCGCCGGTAAGCGGCACTCATTTTTAAAAACGCCAGGGAACTCGGCAACCTGTCGGGTCAGCTACTGCGTCTCCAGCCAATCAGCCAGGAAACCACACCGGCTGCCATCAACCATGCCGGATAAACGGCAACCTGCCCCAATAGGAGGATTGTACCGCTGAGTAGCAGAGTGGCACCAATACCGAAAAGATATCGGGCCTGCCCCTGACGCACGTTCTGATGCTGCATCTGGGATGAAAGTTTCTCAATGTTATATTGCAAAAGCTTATGTTGATGGAGACTGTGATAAATCAGATCGGGAATCTCCGGCATTTTCTCAATCCAGAAAGGTACCTTCTCTTTAAAGGCCCTTAGCATCGCCGGTAAGCCAACCTGATCTTTCACCCAGCTCTCAAGGAAAGGCTTTGCCGTGGTCCAGAGATCGAGCTGGGGATAAAGCTGACGCCCTAATCCCTCAACGTACAATAGCGTTTTCTGTAGAAGAACCAGCTGAGGCTGTACTTCCATATTAAAACGCCGTGCCGTGTTAAACAGGTTTAACAACACATTACCAAAAGAGATTTCGGCTAAAGGCTTCTCGAAAATCGGTTCGCAAACGGTACGGATGGCGAACTCAAACTCTTCAACATTGGTATCACGCGGCACCCAACCCGAATCGACATGCAGCTCAGCCACTTTGCGGTAATCGCGGTTGAAGAACGCAATGAAATTTTCCGCCAGATAACGCTTGTCATCTTTATTCAGTGAACCGACTATGCCGCAATCAATGCCAATGTAGCAAGGATCTTCAGGGGTCTCGTAACTGACAAATATATTGCCAGGATGCATGTCCGCATGGAAAAAGCTGTCACGGAAAACCTGAGTAAAGAATACCTGAACACCACGTTCAGCCAACAGTTTCATGTTGGTGCCCTGCTTTTCCAACGCTTTGATATCAGAGACAGGAATACCGTAAATGCGCTCCATGACCATCAACCGCTCACTGCAATAGTCCGGATAAACCTCAGGAACATACAACATCGGGCTGCCCGTAAAATTACGGCGTAGCTGAATGGCATTGGCAGATTCACGCAGAAGATTCAGTTCATCAAGCAGCGTTTTTTCATATTCCCGCACGACTTCACGCGGTTTCAAACGGCGGCCATCCGGCAGCAGTATCGGCACCCAACCCGCCAGACGCGACATCAGGCGAATATCCGCTTTGATGATCGGCAAAATGTCCGGGCGGATGACTTTGAGCACTACCGGCTTGCCATTTTCTTTAAGTACAGCAGTGTGAACCTGAGCGATAGATGCCGACGCTAGGGGGGTCTGATCAAAGTCATCAAACCAGGTTTCCAACGGGCCACCCAGTGCTTCTTCAATCTGTTTGCGCGCCAGTGCGCCGTCGAAAGGGGCAACATGATCTTGCAGCAGCGCAAGCTGGTCAGCAATATGCGGTGGGAAAAGGTCTCGGCGAGTAGATAGCATCTGACCGAATTTAATCCATACCGGCCCTAGTTGTTCCAGCGCCATACGTAATCGCGTGCCAAGAGGCTTATCTTTGTGGCGATTTGGCAGCCAGAAAAACAGATAACGGCCAATGCGCAACGGCAACGTTAAGCGAATTTTTGGGATCAGTTCGTCAAGGCCGTAGGTCAAAAACATGCGAATAATCAGGTACAGGCGTCGCATTTCACCTGGAGTCATGGCGTATCCTCCAGTTTATTGAAACGTTTATCCAATGCATCAAGTTCACGGGCCAGCGCAGAGACTTCGTCGTTGAACCACACCACTTCTAGTGCCCCCGGCGCCAGCTTCCACTCTTCAGTTAGCGTTTGGGCCACATAGTTTTGTTGACGCTTCAGGCCATTTTTCACCAGGCGCAAACCACTTGCAAAAGCCTGGGTAACGCCTTGCGCGGCGATGTCGCCTACGTAAGGAGCCAGCAATTCAGCAGGTTCCCACTCAGCGAGATCAAACAGTGCCACTAACTGCTGAACGACGGAAATATCGCCTTCCACAATCAATTCGCCGCTGCGCATCAAAGGAGACAGTTGCTGCCGGTCGCGTAACTTTTGCAAAACTGACAACGTGGAAGTCACGGTGCAATCCGCGTCCCCATCCCACTGTCCAAGCACGTCAATCTTCTGCTCGCTGAAGACAAACGTCAGCGGAGAACTGAGTTCGCGCAGCTCGACACGCAATACTTTCCCCGCTAAACGGGTACGGGCTGCTTTCAAACTGCGGTCTCTGAACAGCAGGTAATTCAGCAATGTTTCAATCGCAGCAGTCAGTAAGGGCGTTAACAACATCGGCTTACTCATCTCAGAACTTAAAACCACGGTGCAACGCAACGATGCCACCGGTCAAATTGCTGTAGGTAACATTTTCGAAACCTGCATCAACCATCATGCCTTTGAGTGTTTCCTGATCCGGGTGCATACGGATTGACTCTGCCAGATAGCGGTAGCTCTCTGCATCCTGAGCGACCAGTTCGCCAATGCGCGGCAAAATATGGAAGGAGTAAGTGTCATAGGCTTTGCTCAACGGTGCCAGCAGTGGCTTGGAGAACTCCAAAACCAATAAACGGCCACCCGGCTTGAGCACGCGGAACATGGAACGCAGCGCTTTCTCTTTTTCGGTTACGTTACGCAGGCCGAATGAGATAGTAATGCAGTCGAAATAGTTGTCGGGGAATGGCAACGCTTCGGCATTAGCCTGTACGTAACTGACATTACCCACAATGCCCAGATTGCGAAGTTTTTCGCGTCCCATCTTCAACATGGAATCATTGATATCCGCCAGCACTACCTCACCCGATTCACCCACCAGACGGGAGAACTTGGCGGTAAGATCGCCTGTGCCGCCTGCTAAGTCGAGCACGCGCTGACCACGGCGAACGCCACTGCTATCAATAGTAAAGCGCTTCCAGATACGATGAATACCGAAGGACATCAGGTCATTCATCAGGTCATATTTGGCGGCCACGGAGTGGAAAACCTCTGCTACCATTTCCGCTTTTTCATCTTTGGCTACGGTGCGAAAACCAAAATGCGTGGTTTCCTGCGTCTGCTTTTCCATTATTTATGCCTGCTTATTCAGTCAAACTCTTGGGGAAAGTGTACCAGAACCCCGGGGAAAGCCCCATCACCGATGCTGATTGAATGTCCAAAGATATTCACTGGAGGAATTACTGAGGAGCGGCGGTGATCAGACCTGATTATTCTCGTTCGCGAAGCGAGCCAGCGTCACTGGCATCGTTATCCGGCGTGGGTTCGAAGTTCTCTTGCAGGCGGGTATCATCAAGCGAAGCGGCAGTTTCCGGCTCATCTTCTGCTTTTGCCTGCTCAGCCAGCGAAGGGCTGATGGGCCTCTTCACCTCAACGCCGAGAGCCCGAAAACCCTCGACCTGACCGATCACGTTACCGCGCCCCTGCGACAGTTTATTCATCGCCAGACGATAGCTGCCCTGCGCTTTTTCCAAACTTTGCCCCATCGACTCCATGTCATCGACGAACAAACGCAGCTTGTCATAAAGTCTTGCAGCACGGTCGGCGATGCGTTTGGCATTTTGACTTTGATGCTCATAGCGCCACAGATTGCTGATGGTTCTCAAAGCCACGAGTAAGGTTGTCGGGCTGACCAGCATAATATTGTGCTTAAGCGCTTCGCTGATCAATTCGGGCTCCCGGTCGATAGCCAGCAGGAACGCCGGTTCGACAGGAATGAACATCAGCACGTAATCAAGACTGCGCAACCCTGGCAACTGCTGATAATCTTTGCGCCCAAGCAGGCGGATATGGCCACGTACGGAAGCGATATGCTCATTGAGAGCAATTTCGCGCTCAATATCATCCTGACTATTGAAATAACGCTCATAAGCTACCAGCGTCATTTTGGCATCAATCACCACATCTTTGTTTTGCGGCAATCGCACCACGACGTCAGGTTGCATGCGGCTATTGGTATCAACCTGTACGCTGACCTGAGTCTGATATTCGTAACCTTCCCGCAAGCCAGAAGCCTCAAGCACCCGACTCAGTACAACCTCACCCCAGTTACCCTGAGTTTTATTATCGCCTTTAAGCGCTTTGGTAAGATTTATCGCTTCACGGGCCATTTGTTCGTTGAGTTGCTGGAGATTACGGATCTCATGGGACAGCGTATGCCGTTCACGTGCTTCCTGCCCAAAGCTGTCCTGCACCTGCCGGCGGAACCCGTCAAGCTGCTCACGCAGCGGCAACAGCAACTTGTCGAGGCTCTGCTTGTTTTGCTCATCAGCCCGGCGGCCGCTATGTTCAAAAATACGGTTGGCCAGATTCTCAAATTGGCTAGTCAACCGCTGTTCACTATTGATCAGCAACCGCTGCTTGTCTTCAGCCGCCATACGGGTTTCATCGAGGCGCGTCGAGACTTCCCGCAGTTCGGCTTCCTGAGCGCTGTTAATTTCGCGCTGGGCCCGTAACTCCTGATTAAGCTGTTCACACTCGTTCTGCCAGTGGGCCAGATTCAGCAACTTCTCTCGGCTGCCCGCCAGCTCACTGTGTAAATTACGCAGTTCCAGTTCTGACTGACGGGTATGTTGCTGCGCCTGTTGACGTTCAATCTTCAGGCTTTCGTTTTCTGCTTGCTGCTGATCAAGCGCCTGCTGCAGCAACCGGCGCTGCGTTTCATGCTCGGTTTGATGCCGCTGTTGAAGCAGGCTGGCAATCAGCCAGCCCAGCAGCAAACCGGCTAAACCACCGCCAAGCAGATAGAGGATGCTGATGTCCACGGACTCTCCATTTCAGTCAATTCTTGCGGCCAAGGTAATGTCAGACTGTATGGATGTCCAGCCCATATTTATGCGGTTTGACACTTTGCGAGACACCTCGCAAGACCTGATTTCTCCCGCATTGAACACTTGTGCAAACCTGTTTAGCGCCACAAGATTAAAGCCAGCGGCTGAGCCATTGAATACCAAAGGCGCCGGGAGCCAACACCCCAAATGCCCATATCAGGGCAGAGGTAACGTTAGCTATCTGGAAATAGCGCTGCGGCATGCCGCATATGCCGGCGACCAGAGGAACGACAGCACGAAGAGGGCCAAAGAAGCGGCCGATAAAGGCCCCGGGCATACCCCATTTCTCAAAGAAGGCATGTCCGCGTTCAAGCATTTGCGGATGTTTTGAAAACGGCCAGAAATTACCGACCCGATCCTGAAAATGAGCGCCAACCCAGTATGAGAGCCAGTCACCGAAGAAGGCCCCCGTCGCAGCGGCGGCCCAGATCGGCCAAAAAGGGATGCCGCTTTCGCCTATCAGCGCACCCAGTCCCAACAGAATAACGGTGGCAGGTAGCAAAAGGGAGAGAAATGCCAAGGACTCACCGAACGCCAGGAAAAAAACAATAGGCACTGCCCACCCTTCATGCTCACGCACAAAGTCGGTGGTGATGTGAATAATATCGTTAAGGGTCAAAAGGTTTCCTCACAGAACTGGCTTTAAAAATCAGTGATTCGAATAATTGCAGATGACACGGCCCCGTAGACTGCGGCTACTCAAGATAACGGTCACGCAGATTCTCACGCTGCTCTGCCGCCAGGCCATACTCTTTTTCCAGCCAGAGGTCGGTAGAGCCGTATAAATCTTCGATAGATTTTAGCGCAGTATCGATAAACGCTTCACGCACAGAAAGAACGTAGGCGAATTTCGCCAGCGCTTTTTCATTGAGCCTGATGGACATCTTATTAAGCATTTGCTCACGAAAGGGAGCCAGCGTGGTCTCAGTCAGCAGGTAGTCTTCCAGCACGGTATTGCGGTCAGCGCCCAGTGCAAAAAGCACCAGCGCAGAGCCGATACCGGTGCGGTCTTTACCTACCGCACAGTGCTGGACAATCGCCCCGCCGCTTGGTTGCATCAGCAGGCTGGTCAGCTGCTGGTAGGCCGAATTATTGAAAGGTAGCCGGCGGTAGAGCTCAAGCATAAAGGCTTCGGGATCAAAAGCATTGATGGTGTGCTCAGTCAGCTTTTCGAGATTAGCATTAACTTCATGGCTCAGAGGGTTAGCGGGCGCGTGGTGATACTGCGCACCATGCCAGAAAACATCCGGTTTTGCGGCGACTTCATCAGCGTCACGGTAATCAAGTATATGCGCAACGGGAACTCTACTCAGATAGTCACAATCCTTCGCTGTCAGGGCGTCCAGCGCACCGGAGCGATAGAGCCAGCCGCGTTTAACCCGGCGTCCATCTGCGCCAGTGTTGCCACCTAATTCGCGAAAATTAATGCCACCCTCAAGAGGAGTCAGCGAGGGGTGGAGCAAGATAGTGGCTGTCATAAAAGGTCCTTTTCCTTGAATTATCTATTCTCAGACCTTAACAGATTCAGGTTATAAGATAAAAAAACGGGCCACCTATAAGGAGCCCGTTATTTTTTAGCAAAACCACGACAGCCTTTAGATAAGGCGACGCGCAGCTTCTACGACAATTTTTACCGCGTGACTTTCGGTTTTTTTCATCGCCTCGGCATTTGGAATTTCTTGCTGGGTACGGTTAACGATAACGCCCGCTACCATACCGGCACGCAGCCCCTGGCTTGCGCACATGGTCAACAGCGTCGCTGACTCCATTTCGTAGTTCATGACGCCCATTTCCTGCCACTCTTTCATCGACTCTTTGAAGCGACGAACGACACGGCCAGAGTAAGTGTCATAACGTTCCTGACCCGGATAGAAAGTATCTGAAGAAGCGGTCACACCGATGTGTGTTTCAGCGCCAACGGCCTTCGCTGCGGCGACCAGTGCCGTGGTACAGGCGAAATCAGCTACTGCTGGGAACTCCATCGGAGCGAAGTGCAGACTTGCGCCATCGAGGCGAACCGCCGCCGTGGTGACCAGAACATCACCTACATTGATATGGGGTTGGATTGCGCCGGTAGTCCCGACGCGCAGGAAGGTGCGGATACCCAGCTGAGCCAACTCTTCAACCGCGATAGAGGTAGACGGACCACCAATACCGGTTGAGCAAACGATGACAGATTTGCCATCAAGCTCGGCACGCCATGAGGTAAATTCACGATGAGAAGCCAGACGCACCGGGTTCTCCATCAGTTTGGCGATCTTTTCAACGCGCTCAGGATCACCTGGAACGATAGCCAGCGTCGCGCCATGTAAATCTTTTTTGGTCAGGCCAAGGTGGAAAACGTCAGACATAACAAACTCCTCTTTATTTAAGGTCATATTTTCGCAGGAGGACACCCGGCTACTCTACTGATCATTGTGCCGTTATTTCGTGACAAAGATCACTATGACGTAACAACAAAAGCACTACGTACATTTAAAATGTGATCAATTTCACAATAAAAGCCTGTTTTGGTGATTATTCATACTGCTACGTTCGTTATATTAGCGGGGGGACCACAAAGCCGTCGCGGGTAATAAACAGTAAAGGCATTGGCCGTCACCCGCCAATGCCTGTTTTGAAGCCAGGTTTGCTGACACTATCAGGCAGGTACGCCCTCCGTTTTAGCGCTTCTTGACCAGATACGATGCTTGAGCATATCTTTGAGGAAAGTCTCCAGCAGTACGCCTTCGGTTTTTTCAGCTTCAATCACCCCTTCTTCTTCCACACCATCTTCAAGGCCCAGCAGGGATTTGAAACGGCGGGCGTCACCGCTCATCCCCATCACTTTGAGATGTTTAAAGGCTTCCAGGACGTAATGACGAGCGTCGCCATTCATCAGTAGCGCATCAATGTGGCCGTGCGGAACCAAGACGGCATCCACCGTAATCGATGGCGATCCGGCGAAAGTGGCGTCAACCGGTAAGGTCGAGCCATCATCAGCCACCACTTCACCTAAGTGGCTGGCCAGCAATTTAGGGTGCACCCCGGCGGCCTGGAAGGCCTGCAACGCATTAAGGACATCGGCAGCATTCACCCCTTCGCTGAGCAAAATCGCCACTTGTCGACCTTTGATGACGCCTTTCCCGCTGGCATATAGACTGAGTGACTCATCTTTGTCCAGGCCATTTACCGGTTTTGGCGGTTTGGTTTTCAGGGCGTCGGCACTGAGTTTGATGCCCAGATTCTTCGCCACTTTTTCCGCTAACGTCACATCGATGTGGGTCAGCAGATCCACTACCCGTTCACGAATATAGGGACGCGCCACTTTGGAAAGTTCAAAGGAGAAGGCAGCAACAATGTGGTCTTGCTCAACCGGCGTTTGGCTCAACCAGAACAAACGTGGCTGGGAGTAAAACTCGGCAAAGGATTCACTGCGCTGGCGAACTTTATCGCCATCAATACGTTCGTGATAGCTTTCAAAACCGCCGCCCTTGGCCGCCGGTGGCGTTTCCCGTGGCCAGTTATCGTTAAGGGAGTTTGGCTCGTAGTTGGCCGGATTGGTGTCAATATCCTGTCGGTGCATGCCGTCACGCTGGAAGTTGTGATACGGACACGTTGGCCGGTTAATTGGAATTTCGTGGAAGTTCGGTCCGCCTAAGCGACTGATTTGCGTATCGGTATACGAGAAGAGTCGGCCCTGCAATAGCGGGTCATTACTGAAATCGATGCCTGGAACGACGTGCCCTGGGTGGAAGGCGACCTGTTCGGTTTCGGCAAAATAGTTATCCGGGTTACGGTTGAGCACCATCTTGCCGACGATTTCTACCGGTACCAGCTTTTCGGGGATCAGTTTAGTGGCATCCAGCAGGTCGAAATCAAATTTGAATTCGTCCTCTTCGGGAATCAATTGC
This sequence comes from uncultured Enterobacterales bacterium, assembly GCA_946478305.1. Classification (GTDB taxonomy): domain Bacteria; phylum Pseudomonadota; class Gammaproteobacteria; order Enterobacterales; family Enterobacteriaceae; genus Ewingella. The sequence continues at coordinate 68,578 of CAMLBO010000007.1, read as the reverse complement.
ACACCGAGTTCATACTCAGGGTAATCACCGGCTTCAATGGCTTCCCATAAATCGCGGCGGTGGAAATCGGCGTCTTTACCCGCCAGTTTTTGCGCTTCATCCCAAAGCAGGGAGGCCTTACCCGCCAGAGGCTTCCAGTGGAAACGCACGAAAGTCGATTTCCCTTCAGCATTCACAAAACGGAAGGTGTGAATACCAAAGCCTTCCATTGTCCGGTAGCTGCGCGGGATCCCGCGGTCGGACATCGCCCAGAAGACGTTATGCAAGGTTTCAGGTTGCAACGATACATAATCCCAGAAACTGTCATGCGCGCTGGCACCCTGCGGGATTTCGTTATGTGGCTCGGGTTTAACGGCATGGACAAAGTCCGGGAATTTGTGGGCATCCTGAATAAAGAATACCGGGGTATTGTTGCCAACTAAGTCATACACCCCTTCATCGGTATAAAACTTGGTTGCCCAGCCGCGAATATCACGCACGGAATCGGCCGAGCCACGCGAGCCCTGTACGGTAGAAAAACGTACAAAGACCGGCGTTTTCTTTTTGGGGTCGGCGAGGAAGTCTGCCTTGGTCACCGCTGACAGGCTACGGTAAGGCTGGAAATAGCCGTGAGCAGCCGCGCCGCGAGCATGAACGATGCGCTCAGGTATACGCTCGTGGTCAAAATGGGTGATTTTTTCACGCAGGATAAAGTCTTCCAACAGCGTTGGGCCGCGGGTTCCCGCTTTGAGAGAATTTTGATCGTCGGAGATTTTGGTCCCCTGATCGGTAGTCAGCGCGTGTTTTTCACCATTTTTGCGATGAATATCCAGCGCGGTCAGTTTGGCGTTGGTATTTTCAGGGCTTTTGGCACTGCCAGACGCCGTGGGCTCTTTACCTGGCGGGGTCGGTTTCGGCGTGACTTTGTGCGATCCGTCTGCTGGCGCCAGACTTCCCAGTCCAGGCTGTGATGACTCAATGCCCGTGGCGGGGGCGCGGTTAGCCGGTTTCTGCTCACTTTGCTTTTTCGGGGTTGATTTCGACATTGAACATAACTCCTTAATATTCAGTTTCACAACGGGCGGTGCATTGATGACAACCGCTTACTGTTCTGAGCCTCAGTCTTAAGACTTTTATCCTCAACGCTTAACTATAGGACATGTCCTGTGTCTTGCCGTGGCGGGTTTATAGCTATAGTTTAAAAACAACAGCGCGACTCATTGCATAAAAAAGTATGGAGACCGAAATGAAGAATGACGACTTACCTGTCCCCGCACCGCAAGTAAAACAGGCTCCAACCAGCTTTGCCCCGGCCGTAACGCCTGTCGCCAGCACCAGGGTACATACTGATAACGAAGGGTTGCACGCGGGCCAGACCACTATCCCGTCACAGGGCGAAGACATGCCGGCCTATCTTGCACGCCCTGAAACTTACAGCGGAAAATTGCCCGTCATTCTCGTTGTGCAGGAGATTTTCGGCGTACATGAACATATTCAGGATGTCTGCCGTCGCCTGGCGAAGCAGGGCTATATGGCTATCGCACCGGAACTCTATTTCCGTCAGGGCGATCCCCGTGACTATAGCGAAATCAGCGACATCATCAGTAAAGTGGTAGGTAAAGTCCCCGATCAGCAAGTGTTATCCGATCTTGACCACACGGCGCACTGGGCATCGCAACACGGCGGTGATGCAACAAAACTGGGTATCACGGGCTTTTGCTGGGGCGGTCGTATCACCTGGCTGTACGCGGCACATAATCCGCAACTGAAAGCGGGTGTAGCCTGGTACGGTAAATTAACAGGTGATAAGACGCTGACCAGCCCGACACATCCGGTCGATGAGGCTGTAGATTTAACCTCACCGGTCCTCGGTTTGTATGGCGGCAAAGACTCAGGAATTTCACTTGAGAGTGTGGAAACCATGCGCCAAGCCATTCGTGCAGCCAACGCCACCGCTGAAATAGTCGTGTATCCCGAGGCCGGACACGCCTTCCACGCGGATTACCGCGCCAGCTACAACGCGGAAGCCGCAACTGATGGCTGGCAACGCATGTTGAACTGGTTTCAGCAGTATGGCGTGAAGTAATGACGGTCGTGAAAAGCTGACTGAGCCAATGGAAAAACCCGTCCGCAGTATCTATGGCGGGTTTTTAATTTGTACAGCATCTACAAGCTTTACCCCGCCTGCTGCGGCTGACCGTTTGAAGCCATGAGTCCACCATCCACCGGCAGATTCACCCCGGTGACAAACCGCGCATCATGACTGGCGAGAAAAGCGATCACATCCGCGATCTCTTCTGGTTCGGCGCCGCGTCCCATAGGGATCCTTTCAGCGAATTTATCCAATAGTGGTTGGTTTTTCTTAATGTCGGCCGCCATTTCTGTGAAAGTCAGTGAGGGGCAAACTGCATTAACCCGCACGCCGTCTTTGCCGTGATCCATAGCAATTGACCGGGTGAAGTTACTGACCCCCCCTTTCGCGGCGTTATAGAAACTCATCCCCCAGTCACCGCCCATACCTGACACTGATGAGATATTGACAATATTGCCTTTACTCTTAATCAGGGCGGGCATAAAGAAACGGGTACAATAGAACACGCCGCTAAGATCAATCTCTATCGCTTTATGCCAGTCCTCAAGGCTCGCTTCGGTGACTTTCCCCTGCACCGCAATACCGGCACCGTTCACCAGCACATCCACGCGGCCAAACTTGTCATTAATTACCGCCGACATGCGCTCAACGTCCTGCGCTTTCGAGACATCGGCAATGTGAATGTAATATTGAGTACTGCCAAGAGAATGGGCGACTTTCTCCAGTTTCTCTTTGGTGCGTCCAACCAGCACCACAATTGCTCCCTCTTTAGCAAAACGCCTGGCCGTTGCCGCCCCCATGCCAGATCCTGCCCCTGTCACGACGATGACCTTATCGGTGAATCGGTTCATATTTTCTCCTTTGATTGCGTCAGTGAAGCCTATTTAAAGCCTAGTGGCAAAAAGCCGGGATCTGGGATAATTGGCTGAAAAAGCCATGCGCAGAGCCGATCAGGCAAGCGCACACGCCTGTCAGGAACAAATGAGAAACTCGTTACAAAATACGAATGAGGCGGACTTTTACACATAACCTCGGGTCTTTGGCCCACGAAGTCCGGTTATCAGAAGGAACACTTCCCCCCTGTAAAAATAGGCTCAATGAGACACTTTCATCTGATGGGTGATACCAAAACCTAACGCAACCGAGGTGCCAAAAATGAGTGATTCTCCTTTGTCGACAAGTACAGAAGGGCTGGCACTGATCGAGAGCTTTGAATCGCTGCGTCTGAGACGTTATTTGGATGCGGCCGGAAGACCCACTATCGGTTATGGGCATCTGATCCTGCCCGATGAGACGTTTGTCGGCGCCATTACCCTGGCCAAAGCGCAGCAATTACTGCAGCACGACCTCAGCATCAGCGAGAAAGGGGTGCGACTACTGATCAGCGTCCCGCTGACGCAAGATCAGTTTGATGCGCTGGTATCCTTCACTTTCAATCTTGGCGTTAACAGCCTCAGGCATTCTCACCTGCGCATTCTGCTCAACCAGCATCATTATCATCCCGCTGCCGATGAGTTTTTACGCTGGAACAAAGCGGCTGGCGTGGTGGTTCCAGGATTAACCCGCCGCAGAAAAACTGAACGGGCGCTATTTCTCGGTCACGGATTTCCAAATAATAAAAGGGCACCGTAGTGCCCTTCAGGTAACTGCATCACAACATAAAATCAGCGTCAGAGTTTTTCAGCACGCAGACGTTTCGCTGCTTTCACCATGTTTTCCAGCGACTCGCGGGTCTCCGGCCAGCCACGGGTTTTCAGGCCGCAGTCCGGGTTAACCCACAGACGCTCTGCAGGAATGCTGTCAGCGGCTTTACGCAACAGGTTCTCAATCCACTCAACGCTTGGCACGTTAGGTGAGTGAATATCGTAAACGCCGGGCCCGATTTCATTTGGGTAATCGAATTTTTTAAAGGTTTCGATCAGGTCCATATCAGAACGCGAAGTTTCTATAGTGATCACGTCAGCATCCAGCGCGGCAATGGAATCCATAATGTCATTGAATTCGCAGTAACACATGTGGGTGTGGATCTGCGTGTCATCTTTGGCAATCGCGGCATTCAGTTTGAATGCATCAACAGCCCAGCGCAGGTAGGTATTCCACTCGGACTGGCGCAGCGGCAGGCCTTCGCGCAGTGCAGGTTCATCAATCTGGATGATACCGATACCGGCTTTTTCCAGATCTTCCACTTCGTCACGCAACGCCAGACCGATCTGCTTAGCAATAGTTTCGCGGCTGACGTCTTCACGCGGGAAGGACCAGCAGAGGATAGTGATCGGGCCGGTGAGCATGCCTTTAACCGGTTTTTCGGTCAGCGACTGAGCATATTTAGCCCACTCGACGGTGATGGCTTCAGGGCGGCTGACGTCGCCGATGATGATCGGTGGTTTGACACAGCGGGATCCGTAGCTCTGTACCCAACCATTTTGTGTAAACACAAAACCGTCCAGATGTTCGCCGAAGTACTCGACCATATCGTTACGTTCTGCTTCGCCGTGAACCAGTACGTCGATATCCAGACGTTCCTGCTCTTTGATGGCTTGCTTGATGTGCTCGCTAATACCGGTGCGGTATTTGGCGTTGTCCAGACGGCCCTGTTTGAAGTCCAGACGCAGACCACGGATTTCGGTGGTTTGCGGGAATGAACCGATCGTTGTTGTCGGCCATGCAGGCAGATTAAAGCGGGCACGCTGCGCCACAGCACGCTGGGTGTAAACGTTTGGACGTTCAATATCGGCTGCGGTTATCGCGGCGACGCGTTTAGCGACTGCGGGGTTATTCACGCGGGTCGATTCACGGCGGGCACGGATTGGTGCGCTGTATTGCGCCAGCTTCTGCTGTGCTTCAGCCGTCGGGTTGTTCAGCGCTGAGGTCAGCAGGGCCAGTTCTGCACATTTTTGCAGGGCAAAGGCGAACCAGCTTTTCACTTCTTCATCAAGACGCGTTTCAACGCTCAAATCGATCGGGCTGTGCAGCAGCGAGCAGGAACTGCCAATCCAGACATTGCGACCTTCAATCAGTGGCTTGAGGCGTTCAAACCAGGCACTGAGATCGGCCCGCCAGACGTTACGGCCGTTGATCACGCCCAGAGAGATCAGCCACGCTTGTGGCAGTGCGTTAATCACAGTTTGCAGGTCATCGCGACCAGCAACCGCATCAATGTGCAGGCCCTGTACTGGCAGTTGACGGATAGTCTCAAGGTTATGACCGACGCTGTCGAAATAGGTGGTCAACAGCAGTTTGGTTTTGCCCTGCAACTGCTCGTAAGCCGGTTGGTAGGCATCCAGCCACGCTTGTGGCAGTTCCAGCACCAATGCCGGTTCATCAATCTGCACCCATTCAATGCCGCGTTTTGCCAGTTCAGCCAGCACCTGCTGGTAAACCGGCAAGATGTCGTTGATAAGCGTCAGACGGTCAAACTGCTCGCCCTTCACTTTACCCAGCCACAGGTAAGTCAGCGGGCCAAGCAGAACCGGTTTGATTTTGTGACCGAGCGCCAAGGCTTCGTCCACTTCGTCCAGCAGTTGAGTCCAGGTCAGTTTGAACTGCTGACCTTTCACAAACTCCGGCACCATGTAGTGATAGTTAGTGTTGAACCATTTAGTCATTTCAGCCGCTGCCGCCGGTTTACCGGTTGGCGCACGACCGCGTCCCAGACGGAACAGGGTATCGAGATCGACAGAACCGTCAGCATTCTGATGGCGGGCTGGCACGTTGCCAAGCAGCAGGCTGGTGGTCAGGACGTGATCGTACCAGGCGAAGTCGCCGACCGGCACCAAATCCACGCCAGCTTCCTGTTGCTGTTTCCAGTGACGGGCACGTAATTCACGCCCCGTTGCCAGCAACGCTTCCTGAGAGGAGTTACCCGCCCAGTAGCTTTCTTGTGCTTTCTTCAGTTCACGGCGCAGACCGACACGTGGGAAACCGAGGGTATGATTCAATATCGTCATCTTTAAATTCCTGTTTAGCCGTCCAGATGTTTACACATCCATAATCCGCAGGTACTGTATATTCCACAAGCGCAAATTATTCATGACACGGTGAAGGACTCTCATGATCGAACTGAAACACCTTAGGACGTTGCAGGCACTACGCAACACCGGATCGCTGGCCGCCGCTGCTTCGCAGTTGCACCAGACGCAATCCGCCCTGTCGCACCAATTCAGCGACCTTGAGCAACGTCTGGGTTTCCGGTTGTTTGTGCGTAAAAGCCAACCGCTGCGCTTTACCCCGCAGGGTGAGATCATGCTGAATCTGGCGGAGCAGGTGCTGCCACAAATTCAGCAGGCGCTGCAAGCCTGCAATGAACCACATCAGACCTCACTGCGCATCGCGATTGAATGTCATAGCTGTATTCAATGGCTAACCCCGGCGCTGGATAACTTCCGCATCACCTGGCCGCAGGTGCTGATGGACTTCAAGTCCGGCGTCACCTTTGACCCGCAACCTGCGCTGCAACAGGGTGAACTGGATATCGTACTGACATCGGACATCCTGCCGCGCAGCGGACTGCACTATTCACCGATGTTTGATTTCGAAGTACGGCTGGTACTGGCGCCAGATCACCCGCTGGCCAACAAAGCGGTGATCGCACCGGAAGATCTAAGCAGTGAAATTTTGATGATCTATCCGGTTCAGCGTCAGCGGCTGGATATCTGGCGGCACTTCCTGCAACCGGCTGGTGTCAGCCCAGCGCTGAAAAGCGTCGATAACACGCTGCTGCTGATTCAGATGGTGTCTGCGCGGATGGGCATTGCGGCGCTGCCACACTGGGTGGTGGAGAGCTTTGAGCGTCAGGGCTTGGTAGTCACCAAAACACTGGGTGACGGGCTGTGGAGCCGGTTGTACGCCGCCGTGCGCGATGGCGAGCAGCGTCAACCGGTGGTGGAAGCCTTTATTCGTTCGACCCGGCAGCACGCGTGTGACCATCTGCCGTTTGTTCGCGATGCGCAAAGACCCAACGCCGGTGTACCCACAGTGAAGCCATTATCACTGCCGCACCCACAATGAAGCTCGGCCAGTGTGGCTGCTGTTGCCAGATTGCCAGGTTAACCAGCAGCCCGGCCGGGACGTGAAAATTGTTCATGATGCCCAGCGTTCCTGCGTCTACCTGCGTCGCGCCGTAGTTCCACATGAAATAGCCCAGCGCCGACGCCCCCACGCCCAGCCAGACTAAAATGCCCCATTGCAGGCCGGTAGTTGGCAGCTTCTGCGGATTGCCCCACAGGAACCATGCCACTACGGCACACATCAGCGCACCGATATAAAACCATGAGAACGCCGTGTGCTGCGGCATTGGATGAATTTCCATCAGGCGTTTGTAACCCACCTGTCCGAGTGCAAAACAGAGATTTGCCGCCTGCACCAGCAGTAGCCCAATGATGAAGTGCTCGCTGATATGGTCGTAGCGGATGATCGCCGCACCGGCCACTGCCAGCAGCGCGCTCAGCGCATAGCCTTTACGGATTTTCTGGCCGCTGATCAGGTCATAAATCAGCGTGACATACAGCGGCGTCATCACGGTAAACAGCAGGAATTCCGGCACCGTCAGGTAGAGATAAGCTTCAAAGCTAATGAGATACATGATGCCAAGCTGCATCGCGCCCACCGCCATATACATCAGCAGGGTTTTCAGCGGATAGCCTTTCCACCGCAAGAACGGCAGAAACACCAACGCCGCCAGCCCCAGGCGCACCAGCACGGAAAAAACGCTGTCAACCTGACCAGCCAGGTAGACGCCAATCAGGCTAAACGAAAAGGCCCACAAAATAGTGGTAATAATAAGTAACGGCACGAAGTTCAGTCCGAAAATGAGGAAGATGGCTGATTGTAACGGAAGTTGGAAAGGGGCGATTGCCAAAGATGGTTTACATGCGGTCAACTTTTGAGCAAACGAGAGCCAGCACACGCTTTAAGCGTTCCGTGCTGCTTGGGACGACGCCGTCGTGTTCTATGACGTAGACTGAAAGGATGACTGAAAGGAGGATCACCTGATGAAACGTTCTTATGGATTCTTAACCGCATTTTCGCTGATTTTTGCAGCCCAGGTTGCATCAGCTAATACTATCCCGCCACCCGATCGTGAGCAGCAGCTGTTAACGAATCCCTCTCAACAAAGGATGCAGCAACAGCAGCAGACTAACTCACAGATGCAGCAACGCCAGCTGCAACAAGGCATCAATAACAGCCAGCAGCAGCAACAGCTTAAGCTGCGTTCGCAGATTCAAAACGATCAACAGCGTCTGCAAACTCAGCAGTTAAACCAGAACAATCAGCAGCTACAGCAAAATTTAAATCAGACGCCCTGACAGTGCGGGCTCTTAACCTCCCCTTATAAATGACGCCTGTAAGGGGAGGTCAATATCAGACGAAATCCGGCCCAATCACATCAATCTTGTCCGTACAGATGCAATCCACGCCCCAGCCCAGCAACTCGCGGGCGCGTTCGGGTTTATTCACCGTATAAACCAATATGTGCAGGCCCGCGTCTTTGATCTCTTTGACCCTTTCTGCGGTCAGCACTTTGTGGTTAAGGTGCAGCGATACACAATCCAGCTCGTCGGTCAGGGTTTTCCAGTCGTCACGCCATGCATCCATCAGCAACCCGCGCGGCAACTCTGGCACCGCCTTTTTAGCGGCGACCAGCGCGTCAAACTCGAACGAAGAGAGCAACGGCGGCACGGCCAGGTCTTTCCACAACTCACGCGCTGCCAGCGCCACCTGAGTGCCGGTTTGCGTGTCGGTGCCAGTGGTCGGTTTGATTTCGATGTTCGCCATCATGTTGTGCTGCGCACAGCGTTCTGCCACCTGTGCCAATGTCGGCAGTTTTTCGCCTTTGAAGGCCGCGCTGTACCAGCCGCCGGCATCCAGTTCGTGCAATTTGTTCCAGCTCAGCTCACCCGCCACGCCCCAGCCATTGCTGGTACGGTTCAGCGTGTCGTCATGCAACAGGAAAATTTCGCCGTCCTGCGCCAGTTTGGCATCGAACTCAATCATGGTATGGCCGTATTTCGCGCCCATATCGATGGCGGCAAGGGTGTTTTCCGGGGCCAGCGAACCGCCCCCGCGATGCGCCACAATCCGTGGATAAGGCCAGACTGACATGTTTTACTCCATTCGTGATCCGCTGTGTGAATCGAAAAAGTGTAGCGCGTTCGTCGGCAAAACCAAACGTAACTGTGTGCCCGGCTCCGGGCAAACTTCGTGATTGAGCCGCACCACCACGCCGCTGCCCGCCCACTTGCCGTGCGCCAGGTTATCGGCACCGAGCAGTTCCAGGGTGGTGAGATTCAGAGGAATGCCGGTGTCCCGGTCTTCAGACAGCTGAATATGTTCCGGCCGGATGCCGACGGTGAGCTCACGCCCGCCCCACTCCGGGCGCGGTTTACTGAGCGGCAGCTCGAAGCCGCCCTCCATCACCAGCGACGTGCCATCGCTGGCAAGCGTGCCAGGCAACAGGTTCATGGCCGGTGAGCCAATAAAGCTCGCGACAAACAACGTGGCCGGACGGCGGTAAACTTCAGACGGCGTGCCTATCTGCTCGGCAACGCCTTTATTCATTACGATCACCCGCTCGGCCAGCGTCATGGCTTCGACCTGATCGTGCGTCACATACAAACTGGTGGTGCGCAGGCGGCGGTGCAATTGTTGCAGCTCGAGGCGCATCTGCACGCGCAGCTTGGCATCCAGGTTCGACAGCGGTTCATCGAACAGGAATACCGCCGGTTCGCACACAATAGCGCGGCCCATGGCGACGCGCTGCCGCTGGCCGCCGGACAGCTCGCGCGGTTTGCGTTTGAGCAGCGGGCCAAGTTCAAGAATACGCGCCGCCTCTTCGACACGGGCGTGGATCTGCGTCTTGCCGAAACCGCGGATTTTCAGGCCATAGGCCATGTTGTCAAACACGCTCATGTGCGGATAGAGCGCATAGTTCTGAAAGACCATGGCGATGCCACGATCTTTGGGTTCCATCTCGGTGACGCGCTGGTCATTAATGTAAATATCGCCGCTGGTCGTGCGCTCCAGCCCCGCTACCATGCGTAGAAGCGTAGACTTGCCGCAGCCCGACGGGCCGACCATCACAATAAATTCACCGTCCGCAACGTCCAGATCAATGCTCTGGATGATCTGATTTTTGCCGTCGTAGGATTTGGTCACTGCCTGTAATTTTAAATTAGCCATTTCGCATTACTTCTCACTGTCTACCAGACCGCGCACAAACCAGCGCTGCATCAGGAGCACCACCGCAAGCGGGGGCAATAAAGTCAAAATCATCGCTGCCATTACCTGATTCCACTGGGTAGAACCGTCACCGGAAGAGATCATGCTTTTGATTCCCGCCACCGCCGTGCCCATAGAGGCATCGCTGGTGATCAGAATCGGCCACAGGTACTGGTTCCAGCCGTAGATAAAGGTGATGACAAACAGCGCCGCCAGATTAGTTTTCGACAGCGGCAGCACGATGTCCCAGAAAAAGCGCATAGGGCCCGCCCCGTCGATGCGCGCCGCTTCCAGCAGCTCATCCGGCAGAGTCATAAAGAACTGGCGGAACAGGAACGTGGCGGTGGCCGAAGCCATCAGCGGCAGCGTGAGACCGGTGTAGCTGTCGAGCATATTCAGATTGGCAATCACCTGAATGGTTGGGAAAATACGCACTTCCACTGGCAGCATCAGCGTAAGGAAAATCAGCCAGAAGAACAGGTTACGCAGCGGAAAGCGGAAATAGACGATGGCGTACGCCGAGAGCATCGATACCGAAATCTTCCCGATAGTGATCACTATCGCCATGATAAAGCTGTTGATCAGCATGCGGCCAAACGCCGGGCTGCTATCACCCACGCCCTGTGTCCAGATGGCGCGAATGTTATCCCACAGGTGGGTGCCCGGGATCAGGCTCATCGGCACTTCGTAAATCTGCTTGTTATCCAGCGTGGCGGCGACAAAGGCCACATACAGCGGAAACAGGATCACCAGCACGCCGAGGATCAGCATGATGTGGCTGAAAATATCCAGCCCTCTGCGGTTCTCAATCATTGGTAACGCACCTTACGTTCGACGAAACGGAACTGAATAAACGTCAGGCCACATACCAGCACCATCAGGACCACCGACTGCGCGGCTGAGCTGGAGAGATCCAGACCGGCGAAGCCTTCGCGATAGACTTTATAAATCAGCGTGGTGGTGGCCTGAACCGGACCGCCACCGGTCGCGGCATCGATCACCGGGAAGGTGTCGAAGAAGGCGTACACCAGATTGACCACCAGCAGGAAGAAACTGACCGGCGAAATCAGCGGCAGCACCAGGTTGAAGAAGCGCCGCACCGGGCCTGCGCCGTCAATGGCCGCAGCTTCCACCAGTGATTTAGGTATGGACTGCAACGCCGCCAGAAAGAACAGAAAGTTGTAGCTGACCTGTTTCCACACCGACGCCAGCACCACCAGGAACATCGCCTGTCCGCTGTTCTGCGCGTGGTTCCAGTTGTAGCCAATCGAACCGAGGAAATGGGTAATAAGGCCCAAACCGGGGCTGAACAAAAACATCCACAGTACGGCGGCGACCGCAGGAGCCACGGCGTACGGCAGGATCATCAGTGTCTGGTAAAGTCGGCTGGCGCGTACCACGTGGTCCACCAACGCGGCAAAAAACAGGGAAACGGCAAGACCGATAAACGCCACCAGGAAACTGAATTTCAGGGTGGTGTAGAAAGATTCAAGGTAATACGGGTCCTGGAACAGCTGCTCGAAGTTACTCAGGCCCACGAACTGGCTCGACAAACCGAAGGGATCAAGCGTCTGGACCGAATACCACAGCGCCTGACCGGCGGGCCATAAAAAGAAAATTGCCGTGATCAGCAGTTGCGGCAGGACTAATGCATAGGGAAGCCAGCTACAACCAAAACCGGGGCGGTGTGAACTCATAATGGGTTACTCGTTAAAGCGAAAAGACAAGAGATAGAATCGAAGAAAGGCAACTCGGTACGAGGCGTAGCGAGCAAAGCCAGACTGGGTGCGGACAGCGCTCGCACAAAGGCTACAGCCTTTGTGCGAGTACTGCCCAATCCCAGACTGGCGAAGCGCAGTAGCCGATAGTTACTTAGTGGAAGCTTCGAAGCGACGCAATAACAGGTTCCCACGCTCTACCGCAGAGTCCAGTGCCTGCTGAGCCGTTTTCTTACCGCTCCACACGCTTTCCAACTCTTCATCCACGATGGTACGAATCTGTGGCATGTTGCCCAGACGCAGGCCTTTGGTGAACGGTAACGGTGGCTTGTTCAGCATCTGGCGTGTTGCCACATCTGAACCCGGGTTCTTCTCATAGAAACCCTGCTGTTTGGTCAGCTCATAGGCGGCCGTCGTGACCGGCAGATAACCGGTTTTCTGGTGCCATTCAGCAGCGATGGCCGGTGTTGTCAGGAATTGCAGGAATTCGGCCACGCCTTTGTACGTCTCTTTGTCTTTACCGTTCATCACCCACAGGCTCGCACCGCCGATGATGGCGTTTTGTGGTGCACCCTTCACGTCCGCGTCGTAAGGCATCATGCCTACGCCGTAGTTGAATTTGGCATACTGGCGGATATCAGCCAGTGAACCTGAAGACGCTGTGGTCATTGCGCAGTCACCGTTGTAGAACTTGGCGGTAGACTCGTCTTTACGGCCCAGATAGGTGAAGTCACCTTTCTTGTTCATGTCTTCCAGCATCTGGATGTGCTTGACCTGCTCTGGTTTGTTGAATACCAGCACCGCATCAGTACCGTCGAAGCCGTTATTTTTGGTCGCGATTGGCAAACCATGCCAGGCACTGAAGTTCTCAATCTGGATCCAACCCTGCCAACCGCTGGCGTAGCCACACTTCATGCCAGACTCACGCAGCTTCTCCGTATAGGCCGCCATATCCTGCCAGGTTTTCGGCGGCTGATCCGGGTTCAGACCCGCTTTCTTAAAGGCATCTTTGTTGTAGTACAGCACCGGCGTGGAGCTGTTGAACGGCTGTGAAAGCAGACGACCTTTGGAGTCGGAGTAGTAACCAGAAACCGTCGGTACGAACTGGGAAACGTCTTCTTTGATGCCCGCATCAGCGAACACTTCATAAACCGGTTTGATCGCCTTGCTGGCCATCATGGTCGCAGTGCCCACTTCATACACCTGCAAAATAGCCGGAGCCTTGCCAGTGCGGTACGCGGCGATACCTGCTGCCAAGCTTTCGTCATACTTACCCTTGAATACCGGCACGATTTTGACGTCCGGGTGGGTCTGGTTGAAACGGTCGGCCAGAGAATTCACCTCTTTACCCAATTCACCATCCATTGAGTGCCAGAAAGGAATTTCCGTAACCGCCATCGCCTGGGTGCTGAACGCGAATGCCAGTGCGATGCAAAGTGTCGTTTTTGTAACAGCGTGCTTAAGCATGCTTGTCTCCTGAAGAGGGCTGGTGTGATGTCAGTGTTGTAAGGATTTTCTGATTCGGGAGCCAAGATGACATGCATAAATGACAGAAAAATAAACGTTAAATGACATTAAGGTTACAGGGACGTGAAGTGCAGGTGACGGGGAGATGGCAACGTTTACCGGGGGAAGAACAAGGCGTATTGCGGGCGCAATACGCCGTAAGGGCTATAACGCGCGTTTCAAACGGGCAACGGCTTCCTGCATTTGCTCTTCCGTGGCCGTGGCGAAGGACAAGCGGAAGGTAGAGTGATCGGGGTTTTGTGCAAAGAAATATTCGCCAGGGACAAATACCACGCCCTGCTCCAGCGTCTTTTTCAGCCATTCGCTACAGTTGCGTGGCTCGCGGAATTTCGCCCACAGGAACATGCCACCTTTCGGGTATTCAAAAGTCAGCACGTCACCCAGTTCGCTTTCCAGCAGCTGTGCCAGAATTTCGCACTTTTTCTTGTAGGCCGCGCGGATTTTTTCAACCTGGGCCGCCATACGATTCATACCGAGATAGCATTCGGCCACCGATTGCGACAGCGCGCTGGCGTGCAGGTCTGCGGCCTGCTTGATGATGGCCACATTACGCAGCAACCACGCGGGCATAATCACCCAGCCCAAACGCAGGCCAGGAGCCAAAATTTTAGAGAAAGTCGAGGTGTAGATGACGTTTTCAGCGTGCCCAACCATCTCATGTGCGAGCTGATACAACGTCGGCTGGCGCTCGTCGGTGAAGCGCAGCTCGCCATAAGGGTCATCTTCAATGATCAGGAAGTGGTGTTCCACCGCCAGTTTCACCAGCTGCTCGCGGCGGGCGCGGCTCAGGGTCACACCGCTGGGGTTGCCAAAGGTCGGCACCAGATACACACCTTTGATTGTTAGCGTTTTCAGCAGTTCTGCCAGTTCGTCTACCCGCATTCCATCGGCATCTGACCCGACGGTCATCATTTTCGCTTCGGCCAGTTCCAGCGTTTGCAACGCTGCCAGATAGGTCGGGCTCTCCACCACCATCACGTCACCCGGATTGACCACTGCACGCATCACCAGATCCAACGCCTGCTGGGATCCAGCGGTGACGACGATATCTTCCGCCGAAGCCAGCACGCCGCGGTCGGCGCACAGTTCAACAATGCGCTGACGCAGTGTATGGCTGCCTTCGGTAAGACCATACTGGAAAGCATGTTCTGGTTGTTCAGTAATGGCCATTTGCGTCGCCAGCTTCAGTCCTTCGAAATCAAAGAGCGCCGCCGGAGGAATACCACCCGCCAGTGAAATAACGCCTTCCATTTTGCTTTGTTTCAGTAACTCCCTGATGGCCGAACTTTTGATCCGGGCCATGCGGTTGGCGAGTAAACCCTCTGTATTCATTGCCGCTCCAAATGATGCGTAAAATTTAATGAGATGTTAACCAAAGTAATTTAAACCAAAAATAAAAACCGCAAAGCGCCTGCAGTGCGGTTTTTTATATGATGCGGTGGACGGCTGATTATCGCCGGATTTTACGCCCCAAGATAGGCACTGCGCACGGCTTCATTCGCCAGCAACGCCGCTCCCGTATCTTCCAGCACCACGTGACCGTTTTCCAGCACATAACCACGGTCAGCCAGCCTCAGCGCCTGGTTGGCGTTCTGCTCCACGAGAAAGATCGTCATACCCTCATCGCGCAGTTGCTGGATGGTGTCGAAAATCTGCTGGATGATGATCGGCGCCAGACCCAGAGACGGCTCGTCGAGCAGCAACAGGCGCGGCTGGCTCATCAGCGCACGGCCAATCGCCAGCATCTGCTGTTCGCCGCCGGACATGGTGCCGGAGCGCTGAGCACGACGCTCTTTCAAACGAGGAAAGAGTTCAAATACCTTCACCAGTCGCGCCTGATACTGGTCGCGGGTGGCGAAAAAGCCGCCCATCGCCAGATTCTCTTCCACCGTCATACGGGAAAACACCCGGCGGCCCTCCGGCACAATGGCGATATCGCCGCGCATGATTTTCGCCGTCGGCCACTGGGTAATATCCTGACCTTCAAAGAGAATCGAGCCGCTGGAGGCACGCGGATCGCCACATAAACTGCCGAGCAGCGTGGTTTTCCCCGCGCCGTTCGCGCCGATAAGCGTGACGATTTCACCCTGATTAATGTGCAGGCTGACGTCATGCAGTGCCTGAATTTTGCCGTAATGGGCGGATACCTGATTGAATGACAACATCGTGTTCTGCCCCTTACCCTTCGCCAAGATACGCACGGATCACATCCGGATTATTACGAATTTCTGCCGGAGTGCCCTGCGCCAGCGGCGTTCCCTGATTGACCACGTAAATACGGTCCGAAATGCCCATCACCAGCTTCATGTCGTGCTCGATCAGCAGCACGGAGACATTGTGCTGATTACGCAGTTCGGCGATCAGCTGGTTCAGCTCTTCGGTTTCGCGCGGGTTAAGGCCCGCCGCGGGTTCGTCGAGCATCAGGATTTCCGGACGGGTGACCATGCAGCGTACGATCTCCAGACGGCGTTGCTGGCCGTAGGCCAGATTACCCGCCTGCCGGTTTGCCAGTTCCAGCAAACCGACGCGTTCGAGCCAGTCGGCAGCGCGGTCCAGCGCTTCAGCTTCGGCCCGACGAAAGCCCGGCGTTTTGAAAAGCCCGGCCAGCACGCCACTTTTCAGATGCTGATGCTGTGCCACCAACAAGTTTTCGATCACGGTCATTTCACGGAACAGTCGCACGTGCTGGAATGTCCGCACCACACCCATGCGGGCAATTTTCTGCCCTGGTAACCCTTCCAGATGCTGGTCGCGCAGTTTGATGGTACCGCCGCTCGGCTTGTAGAAACCAGTCAGGCAGTTAAATACCGTGGTTTTACCGGCCCCGTTCGGGCCAATCAGCGAGACAATTTCGCCCTGATTGAGATTCAGCGCGACGTTATTCACCGCCAGCAAACCACCAAAACGCATCATCAGGCCTTCAACGGCTAACAGAGGTTGCGTACTCATGCCTGCTCTCCTTTGTCAGCGATTTCTCTTTTCGACAGTTTCAGTTTGAGATGCACACGCTTCATTGGCAGCAAGCCCTGCGGACGCCAGATCATCATCAGCACCATCAGCGCACCGAGCAGCAACATGCTGTATTCGTTCAAATCACGCATCAGCTCGCGGGAAACCACCAGCAGAATTGCCGCCAGAATGACCGCAAACTGCGAGCCCATACCGCCCAGCACTACGATGGCCAGCACGAAGGCCGACTCAACAAAGGTGAAAGATTCCGGGCTAACGAAGCCCTGACGCGCGGCAAACAGCGTACCGGCGAAACCGGCAAACGCGGCGCTGATGGTAAACGCAGTCAGCTTGATACGGGTCGGGTTCAGGCCCAGCGAACGGCAGGCGATTTCATCTTCACGCAAAGCTTCCCACGCGCGGCCCAGCGGCATACGCAGCAGCCGGTTGATGATAAACAGCGTGGCGATCACCAGCAGCAACGCCACCATGTAGAGGAAGATAATGCGGTCGCTCGGATCGTAGTTAACGCCAAAGAAGTGGCTGAAGGTATCCCAGCCGCCATCACGCGGCGTACGGCTGAACTCCAAACCAAACAGCGTCGGTTTAGGGATCTGACTGATGCCGTTCGGCCCACCGGTAATCTCGGTGTTGTTAAGCAGCAAAATACGCACGATTTCACCGAAGCCGAGCGTCACGATGGCGAGATAGTCACCTCGCAGCCGCAGCACCGGGAATCCAAGCAGGAAACCAAACGCGGCAGAAACAAGACCGGCCAGCGGCAGCGCTTCCCAGAAACCTAAGCCGTAATAGTGATTGAGCAGTGCGTAGGTATACGCGCCGATGGCGTAAAAGCCGCCGTAACCGAGCACCAGCAGGCCGGACAGCCCGACCACCACGTTCAGACCGAGGCCGAGCATGATGTAGATGAGCGTCAGCGTAGCGATGTCCACGGTGCCGCGCGAGACGATAAATGGCCAGGCGATGGCGGCGATAATCAGCACCAGTGCCAGCAGTTTCTGTTTTGGTGTAGAGCCGTCAAAACTCGGCAATACCCAGCCCGGCCCGGAGATTTTCTTCAGACCGCTGCTGACCAGCGGACGGAACAGCTGAAAGACAAAAACAATCGCGCAGCCGATACCGATCCACATCCAGCGCACTTCACCGGCGCCATTGACCACCAGTTTAGTGCCGTCGAGACTCAGCTGCAGCCCCATGATGAACGAGGCCAGCACCAGTAAAACAAAGGCTGAAAGCGAGGCGTTTAACAGGTTGAGGCGCTTCATACTTTCTCAACCTCCGGACGGCCCAGGATCCCAGTCGGCAATACCAGCAGCACCACAATCAGCAGCGCGAATGAAACCACGTCTTTGTATTCAGTGCTGAGGTAGGCGGAAGTCAGCGCTTCGGCCACGCCCAGAATCAGCCCGCCAATCATCGCCCCCGGAATACTGCCGATACCGCCAAGCACGGCAGCGGTAAAGGCTTTCATGCCCGCCATAAAGCCGATGTAGGGGTTAATCACGCCATAGAACTGGCCAAGCAGAACGCCAGCCACTGCGGCCATTAAAGCCCCAATGACGAAGGTCAGGGAGATCACGCGGTCAGTGCTGATGCCCAACAAGCTGGCCATTTTGAGGTCTTCCGCGCAGGCACGGCAGGCACGGCCCATGCGGGAATAGCGGATGAACAGCGTCAGTGCCAGCATGGCCACAAAGGTGACCACCCAGATGATCAGCTGCATGGTGGAGATGGTAGCGGCAAAGCCGTTGGCGACGCCGAGCGTCCACTGACCGGTCACCAAGCTTGGCAGCGCTAAATCGCGCGAGCCCTGCGTCAGGCTGACGTAGTTTTGCAGGAATATCGACATGCCGATGGCGGAGATCAGCGCTATCAGGCGCTTGGAGTTGCGCACCGGCTTATACGCCACGCGCTCAATACTCCAGCCATACGCGCTGGAAATGACAATCGCGGCGATGAATCCGGCACCGATCAGCAACCAGCTGGCATCGATACCCATCATCATCAGGGCGGCAATCACAATAAAAGAGACATAGCTGCCGATCATATACACCTCGCCATGGGCGAAGTTGATCATGCCGATAATGCCGTAAACCATGGTGTAACCGATGGCAATCAGCGCATAGGTGCTGCCCAGCGTCACGCCGTTGAACATCTGCTGAAGGAAATATAAGAACTGCTCTGACATACCCTATCCTTTTACTTCAAGGGGGTTGAATACGGTGCTGCGATCCCTGCTTTGCATCGACAGATACAAAGCGGAGTACTGCGTTGTTCTATTTTGGATGCCCAAAATCATTCTGGTTGCAGGTAGGCGGCAATCGAGCAAATCCCGATGAGCTTACACAAGTAAGTGATTCGGGTGAGCGAGTGCAGCCAACACCCCTGCAACCTGAAGGATGCAGGGCATTTATTTGATTGGGGTTGAAGTGCCGTCTTTATGCCACTCGAAGATACCGAATTCGAAGCCTTTCAGATCGCCCTTCTCATCCCAACTCAGCGGACCCATTACGGTGTTCACTGGTGCAGATTTCAGGTTTTTGGCAATGTCCGCCGGTTCCATGCTGCCGCTGCGTTCCATACCGGTGGTCAGCGCTTGTAATGCGGCGTAGGTGGTCCAGACGAATGGCCCGGTTGGGTCCAGCTTTTTAGCTTTCAGCGCATCGACGATGGGCTGGTTAGCAGGAACCTGGTCGTAACGTTTTGGCAACGTCACCAACATACCTTCTGATGCATCACCGGCAATGTTAGACAGGGAGGAGTTACCCACGCCTTCAGGCCCCATGAATTTGGCATTCAGACCGGCCTGTTTAGACTGGCGCAGGATCTGGCCCATTTCCGGGTAGTAACCGCCGAAGTACACGAAGTCCACGTTCTCTTTCTTCAGACGCGCCACCAGGGTGGAGAAGTCTTTGTCGCCCGCAGTGATACCTTCAAACAGCACCACGTTGCCGCCGTTTTTCTTCAGGCTGTCCTGTACAGAACGCGCCAAACCTTCTCCGTATTGCTGTTTGTCATGCACCACGGCAATGCGTTTTGGTTTGATGGTATTGAGGATGTAATTCGCCGCCGTCGGACCCTGGTCTGAGTCCAGGCCGGTGGTACGCATGACCATTTTGTAACCACGGGTGGTCAGATCGGCATTGGTGGCAGCGGGGGTAATCATCAGCACGCCTTCATCTTCATAGATGTCAGACGCTGGCTGAGTAGAAGAGGAGCACAGATGACCGATAACATAACGAATGCCATCATTGATCACTTTGTTGGCAACCGCTACGGCTTGTTTAGGATCACAAGCATCGTCATATTCAACGCCAACCAGTTTGTCACCTTTGATACCGCCTTTGGCGTTGATGTCAGCGATAGCCTGTTTGGCACCGGTGAACTCCATGTCGCCATACTGGGCGACCGGGCCTGACATAGCACCGACGATGGCCACTTTAATATCTTTTGCGACTGCTGCGTGGCCCATTGCCAATGCGATACACCCTGCCAGCCAGATCTTACCCTTGGTTACTTTCATCCGATTACCCCGTTGATGTGTGTTGTGGTTTGCTTTTTTTGTGCCTGTTCAAAACATCATCACTTAAGAAATTTGTTATAAGTAATAACGAGTTAACGGCTTATTTCGTCTTATTTTAGAATAAGACTTTATAATTCATATCATTAAACAGGAATTTTCTGCTGCAAATCAAATGAGGCAATCAGAAACAAGAGGTGTAAACAGAATTTTATTTGGGTGTTAACTCGGCCTTTTCGATAGCAGTTAGCGGTTAACGCTGGCTTTATTCATTAAAACCAACATTTATCGCTTATAGCAGGATCTTCAAAAAAGTTTTCGACCTGTTACTGTACAAAAAAAGTTACGCCGGTTTTTTAGGGTATTCCGCTACACTGTCAGTCCCATTTTCTGACTGTCTGCACCATGAAATTAACCATTCAAAAACTGACTTCATTTAGCGCGCAGGACCTGATTGATCTGGCGAAAATCTGGCCGCAGCAGACGCCTGCTGACTGGCAGCGTGCAATGGAGGGGGAAAATGCATTATTCGCCGCCGTGTTTAACGAACGTATTCTCGGGGCGGTCAAAGTTTCCCTGACCGGCAACTCGGCTGAACTGCACGATCTGCTGGTACGCGAAGTAACCCGCCGACGCGGTGTCGGGCTGTATCTGATAGAAGATACGCTGGCGCAAATGCCGCAAGTGAAACGCTGGGAGATGAAAGCGAATGCAGAACCGGTGCTGGATGCTTTTATGCCAACTTGTGGATTTCGGAAAATTGCCGGTGGCTGGGAAAAACAGTCCTGAATTTCAGGCATAAAAAAAGCGACCCGCAGGTCGCTTTTTTACTTTGGAAGTACCGTATTATCAGGCTTCAATCGCCAAACGCAGTTTCTTCATGGCGTTTTTCTCAAGCTGACGGACACGCTCAGCGGAAACACCGTACTTGTCGGCCAGCTCCTGCAGGGTGGACTTGTTGTCATCGTCCAGCCAGCGTGCGCGGATGATATCCTGGCTACGCTCATCCAAACCTTCCATCGCATAGCTCAGCTTGTCAGTCGCGTCTTTGTCCCAGTTGTCTTCTTCAATGCTCTCTGCAAAGTCAGAACTCTTGTCTTGCAGGTAAAGCATTGGTGCCATGGCTGCGCCATCACGCGGTTCATCATCTGGAGTTGGGTCAAACGTCATGTCCTGTGCGGCCATGCGTGATTCCATCTCCAGCACATCTTTGCTGGTTACACCCAGTTCACGGGCAACGTGCTCGACTTCGTCATGGCTGAACCAGCCCAGACGCTGTTTATTTTTACGCAGGTTGAAGAACAACTTGCGTTGCGCTTTGGTGGTCGCAACTTTCACAATGCGCCAGTTACGCAGCACATATTCATGGATCTCTGCTTTGATCCAGTGCACTGCGAAGGAAACCAGACGCACACCGACTTCCGGATTAAAGCGGCGTACCGCTTTCATCAGGCCGATGTTGCCTTCCTGAATAAGGTCAGCCTGTGGCAGACCATAGCCAGAGTAGTTACGGGCAATGTGTGCAACAAAGCGCAGGTGAGACAGGATCAGGTTTTTCGCCGCATCCAGGTCACCGTCGTAATGCAGCCGTTCAGCCAGCGCCCTTTCTTCCTCTGCAGTCAGCATAGGATAAGTGTTGGCTGCCCGAATGTAGGCTTCCAGACTACCTTGGGGAACTAAAGCTAAAGTTTGCATTTCTTTGGTCATTCAAAGCCTCTCATGTATGACGTCGTGCAGGTTTTATACTGCGCTGTTGCGGAGTGAATACCGCTTCGCCCTGGGGCGTAAAATAAAACAACGCAGAGCCCTTCATCGTACTGCTTTTATTACTTAATTCTTTACGTGCTTGCTGATTCTTTTGCCGTTTTTTCGACCGCGAATTTTACATAAAGTTCATTATTTATTGCAAGAGCCTAGCGACTTTATGTGACGGTCCGGCTATCGGATAGGGAATTTGTGCTTTCGGGGAAGAAGAGATGTAAGACGACGTGATAATGCGTTCGATCTTGTTCTCCCCCTGTGCACAAGATCCTGTACAGCAGGGGAAGAGTATAGCAAAAAATCGCTATTGTGGTGTAAATCGCCGTAAATGTTGTACCGTTGCCAACCATGCGGCAATCCAGCCGATCATCGCGGAAATCAGTAGCAGTAACAGACTTTCGTCCCAGGCAAGACCGTGCAAGTCGAAGGTCGTGCCAAAGACTTTGGCTACCTGAGTCACCACACTTTCCAGCCGCAGCACCAGCGCTTCGGAAAGGATCAGTGACAGCAAAGCCCCACAGAAGCCGAGCATCGCCCCGCCGTTCAGGAACGGCCGCAAAATAAAGCCATCGGTCGCACCAATCAGCTTCATGACGTTGATAGTATCGCGACGGCTGAAAATACTCAGGCGTACGCTATTACCGATAACCAGGAACACCGCCACAATCATCAGTACACCGATCATCGCCGCCACCTGCCCGACCAACCCGGTCAGCGCCGCCAGCCGAGCAAACCAGCTGTCATCCATGCGAACTTCGTCCACCCCCTGAACGGCCGCCACGCGGTCACGCAAGGTGTTGAGCGTCGTAGAGTCCTGGAAATTCATTTTCGGCGTGATGATCGCCACAGCTGGCAGCGGATTTTGCTCCAGCATATCCATCGCACCGCCAAAACCGGACCAGTTGCGGAATTCGCCCATGGCTTCGTCACGCGACAGATAATTCACTTTCTCGACACCGGCTTCTGCTTTCAATGCCTTAATGACATTCTCAGCCGCGTTGTCGTCCAGCGCCTTATCGAGATAGACCGTCAGCTGCGGCGTCGGATACCACTGTTCAGCAGCGGTACTGACGTTTTTCCACACCAAATAACAGACGCTGGGCAGTGTAAGGGAGATAGCGATCACCATCACGGTGAGCAGCGTCGCCAGCGGCTGACGCATCATGTCCGCCAGGGCGTTCATCCACGCATAGCGCCACTGTTCACGCCAGCCACCCTGCAGAGCTTTACTCTTAGCTGCGCGGGCACTCTTAGCCGTTTTCGCCGGATTCGGGCTATTAACCATGATGTACACCTCCCACCATGCGACCCTGACTCAACGTCAGCGTGCGGTAATTACGACGGGCGATCAGGGTCATGTCATGGGTTGCCATTAACACGGTCACGCCGACGCGATTAAACTCTTCAAACAGACGCAAAATGCCTTCTGACAGCGCATCGTCAAGGTTGCCGGTCGGTTCATCGGCCAGCAAAACGGCTGGCTTATTGACTACCGCACGAGCGATACCTACGCGTTGCTGTTCACCGCCGGAGAGTTGGATCGGGAAGTTTTTGGCTTTATCAAGCAGGCCCACTTTATCCAGCGCCGCAGAAACGCGACGGCGAATATCTTCACTGCTGGCACCCGCGATAATCAGCGGCATCGCCACGTTGTCATACACGGTGCGGTCCAGCAGCAGGTGGTGGTCCTGGAAAATCATGCCAATCTGACGGCGCAAAAACGGCACCTCACGCGCTTTCAGACGGCTGATGTCATGGCCGCCGAACAAAATGTGTCCGGCGCTGGGGCGTTCAATCCCGCATATCAGTTTCAGCAGGGTACTTTTACCCGCACCGGAATGCCCGGTCAGAAAGGCCATTTCGGCTTGCTGGATGTGAAAGTCGACGCCCTGCAGCGCCTGTCGCCCGCCTAGATAAGCTTTACTGACCTGTTCAAAGCGAATCATCCGTATTAATCCTCTCGGGCAAAAAGTGCCTCAATAAAATCGTCAGCCTTAAACGGCCGTAAATCTTCAATGCCTTCACCCACACCGATATAGCGGATAGGGATTTCGAACTGATCGGCAATGGCGAATATCACACCGCCCTTGGCGGTACCGTCCAGTTTAGTCAATGTAATACCGGTAAGACCCACGGCTTCATTGAATAATTTCGCCTGACTAACCGCGTTCTGGCCCGTGCTGGCATCAAGCGTCAGCATAACCTCATGAGGGGCGTCTTCGTCCAGTTTTTTCATGACCCGGACAATCTTCTTCAGCTCTTCCATCAGGTGCGCTTTATTCTGTAAGCGCCCGGCGGTATCGGCAATCAGTACATCAATATTGCGGGCCTTGGCAGCCTGAATAGCATCGAAAATCACGGAAGCGGAATCCGCACCGGTGTGCTGAGCAATCACCGGGATCTTGTTGCGCTGACCCCAGACCTGCAGTTGCTCCACGGCGGCCGCGCGGAAGGTATCCCCCGCTGCCAGCATGACCGACTTACCCTGAGACTGGAACTGGCGCGCCATTTTACCGATGGTGGTGGTTTTACCCACGCCGTTAACCCCGACCATCAGAATGACGTACGGGGTTTTACCACTGACATCCAGCGGCTGATCCACTTTAGCAAGAATTTCGGACATTTCTTCCTTCAGCTTACCGTACAGCGCATCCGCATCTTTTAACTGTTTGCGGCTGGCGTGTTCGGTCAGCGAAGTAATAATTTTACGCGTAGTTTCAACGCCAACGTCGGCGATGATCAGCTGCTCTTCCAATTCATCGAACAGATCATCGTCGATCTTCTTACCACGGAACAAACCAACGAAACCGGACCCCAGATTTTCTTTGGTTTTGACCAAGCTGCGTTTCAGGCGTGCAAAGAAGCCCTCTTTGGTCGGACGCTCCTGCTCTGTTTCAACGGCAGACAGGGTAATAATCGGATCCAATGCTACCGGCAGAGGTTCTTCCACGACGCGGTCGTCGATGATATCAATCGCGTCCTGTTGCTCATCAGCAATAATTTCTGCCTCTGACTCAACAATCTCATCGGCTTGCGGCTCACGCTGCGCGGCGGCAACCTGTTCTGCGACCGCCACGATTTCTTCGGCCAGCTCAACAGAAGCCCGCTCTTTAGCGACGGGTTGGGGTTCCACTGGTGCGGCAGGGAGCTGATGCTCAGGCTCAAAGACCGGCTCAATTTCTGCGGCCGCTTCAACGCGGGTGTTGGCATCCCATTCACCGGGATCATTCTCAACCAGTACGCCCGGCGCTTCGGCGTGTTCAACGTCTGATTCAGCTGTGACGGGGAGAGGTTCTATACCAGCCACATCATGCGTGGCAGGAGAGTGTTCTTCGATAACCGGCTGTTCAACGCTGGTCTCTTCTTTCTGCTGTTCTTCTTCCTGACGGCCACGGCCAAACCAGGAGAAAAACCCGCGCTTTTTATCTTTTGCCATTTTACAACTTCACTCCTCGCCGTTAATTCAGGGCGAACGGATTGTTAATAGGGTAATGCCTTGCAGTCTATCACTTTCCTATAAGGGCTACACACCCGCGTGTTGATTTACACTGGGAATTCAAACAGGAATGTTAAAGATTTGCCCAATGCCACCACACCGGTAGAATAGGCCTCAATTGATTTGCAACGCCGCCGTAACGGTTGCGTAATATTGAAGTGAGCTATGGCTAAAAAACCCAACACACCCGCCGCAGGCCAGATTCGACTGATTGGCGGTCAATGGCGTGGACGCAAACTCCCCGTCCCCAACAGCCCGGGTCTGAGGCCCACCACCGATCGTGTGCGCGAAACGTTATTTAACTGGCTGGCACCAGTGATACGCGGCGCACACTGTCTGGACTGTTTCGCTGGCAGCGGCGCGCTGGGCCTTGAGGCGCTTTCCCGCTATGCGGCCAGCGCCACGTTACTGGAGTTCGAACGTCCGGTTGCTCAGCAACTGGAAAAGAATCTGGCGCTGCTCAATGCCAGCGATGCGAAGGTATTCAACGCTAACACGCTGAACTGGCTGGCAAAGAAAGGGACACCGTTCGATGTCGTGTTTGTCGATCCGCCCTTTCGCAAAGGTATTCTGCAGGAAACATTGGCTTTACTGGAACAGCAGGGCTGGCTGGCGGATGAAGCCTGGATTTATGTTGAAGCGGAAGTGGAACATGGCGCAATTCCGGTTCCGGCCAGTTGGCGTCTGCACCGTGAGAAAGTCGCCGGGCAGGTAGCCTACCGTTTGTACTACCGTGATATTTCGCCGGCCTGCGGCGATCAGGATTCTGAACAGGAGCACGATGATGTTAATTAATGTTGGCCGGTTATTGATGCTGTGCATCTGGGTTTTCTTGCTGTTCAATATCATTCATCCGTTTCCAAAACCGATGAAATATTTTCTGGATGTCGCCATGGTCTTCATGTTCTTTATGCACGGTTTGCAGGTGATGCTGCTCAAAGCGACCCAAGGTAAGGATCAGAACAAAATTGGTGGCTGGTTGCAGCTGCGCATCTTCCTGTTCGGCGTATTCGAACTGCTCGCCTGGCAGAAAAAACAGCCGCCGCTGCCAACCCGCAAGTAAGGCCGCATCGCCATACACCGGGTTTTTATTGCTTTTGCGTGGCATCCTGCACCGCGAAAGCAATAAACCGGCTACCTTTCACACTCAATATCCCCTGCTGCCCTTTGGCCAGTTCATCATAGGCCCGTTGCTCCAGATTCAGCTTAATCATCGCCCCGCCGTTCAGCGGCTTGAAATATGCCTCATACTTTCTGTCTTCCACGGGGATCTGCTCACGCTGACGCGAGCGCCGGTTTGGGGATAACCAGTCACGCTTGGCCGTCACCTCAACCCTGACATCGCGCCGGGGAGACGCGTCGTTATCGGCATTCTCACGACGTTGATGGAAATACTGTCGGGTAGCAAAGAGGGCAATCACCACCGCAACCAGCAAAATAATCACCAGCGGTTTATTCATATTCAATATTCATCTCGGAGGACGGGGGATTCTGATTGTAGACGAAGGGCCCAATCTCCTACACTGAAAACCAAGCGGGAAAGCAGGAACGCCTTTCCTAACAGGCAGAACCTTGCTTACGTTTTATTTTTTTAAAAAAAAAGGATAAACAATGAGTTGGCCATTTCTTGCCGTATTTTTTTCAGGCTGGCTGTTCGTCGATGCCAGCTACCGCGGACCACGCTGGCAGCGTTGGCTGTTTAAACCGATCACCCTTTTGCTGCTGTTGCTTTTAGCCTGGCAGGCTCCGGTACTGAATGTTTATAGCTACCTGATATTGCTGGGTCTGGCCGCCACAATGGTAGCCGACGGCCTGCTGTTACTGCCGGAAGAGCGTTTTCTTTATGCCATTGGCGCTTTTTTCCTGTCGCACCTGCTCTATACGCTGAGTTTCGCCAGTCAAATGACGCTGACCTTCTTCTGGCCGCTGCCGCTGGTGCTGATTGTCATTGGGGCGGTGCTGCTGGCGGTGATCTGGTCGCGGCTGGCAGAGATGCGCTGGGCAGTCTCTACCTACATTGCCATGACGCTGCTGATGGTGTGGCTGGCCGGGGAGCAATATTTCGCCCGCAGCACCGATCTGGCCTTTTCACTATTATGCGGCACGTTCTTACTGCTAATAGGTAACGTGGTCTGGCTGACCAGCCGTTATCGTTTTAAATTTCGCGCAGCGGACGCCATCGTCGCCGCCTGCTACTTCGGTGGTCACTTCCTGATAGTACGCTCGCTCTATCTTTAACCACGCTCCACAGGCGAAACCTCAGGGTTTCGCCTTTTTTATTGCCGCCCCTCACTTTCCCCTTGACCCTGGAGTCAGCTCCAGGCTTTAGACTGAAGGCAATTCCACTCTGTTATGACAGGAGTCCGTATGCTTCAGCCACATAAACATTCCCGTTCTGGTTGCGGTTGCCAGGCCGGAACGCCTGCTAAGCCAACCATGCTGCGTATTAACAAAATATCTGAAACCACCCACAATGAGCCCCACCCGGCGACCTGCTGCAGTGACAAAGCCCCGCTTGCGGCTTCAGCATGCTGTGCATCCGACAGTTGCAGCTCACAACCCAGTGAGCACTCACCAACATCTAAGAGTGATGATGAGAGTTCAGGTGACGGGGACAGTGCCCCCAGCAAGCTTCCCTCCGGCACCTGCCAGCTTAGCTGGAAAGTGGACGGCATGGACTGCCCGGCCTGTGCCCGCACCATCGAAAAAGCCGTCAGCAGCATCGCAGGCGTCAACGGTGTCAAAGTCCAGTTCACCACTGAGAAATTAATGGTCAGTGCTGACAGTGATCTCTCTTCAGCTGTACAGAAAGCGGTGACTCGCGCCGGTTTTACCCTGCACTCACTCAGTCAAAAAAGCCCTGAGGTTGTGGTCGAAACATCACGACTGAAGGAGTACGGCCCACTGCTGATCCTTATTGTACTGATGGTGATCAGCTGGATTATCGACAAGTTCAGCCAATCGATGGGCGAGATTGCTTTCATCGCCACTACGCTGGTCGGCCTGTGGCCGGTACTGTTACAGGCCATTCGCGCGACCCGCGCCGGTTCCCCATTTACCATTGAAACCCTGATGAGCGTGGCAGCGCTTGGTGCTCTATTTATTGGCGCCACGGCCGAAGCGGCCATGGTATTACTGCTGTTTATGATCGGTGAACGGCTGGAGTCTTTTGCCGCCAACCGTGCGCGCAGCGGTGTCAAAGCGCTGATGGCGCTGATCCCCGACAGCGCCGTGCTGATTATTGATGGTAAATCCACCCGCGTCCCTGTGGCCGATTTACGCCCTGATGATGTGATTGAAGTGGCTGCCGGTGGCCGCCTGCCCACCGATGCCACATTGCTGGACAACGCCGCCAGTTTCGATGAAAGCGCCCTGACCGGCGAGTCCGTCCCTATTGAACGTCAGCCAGGGGAGAAGGTTCCAGCTGGCAGTATGTGTGTGGACCGGGTGGCGCGCATGAGCGTGACCTCTGCGCCCGGTGCCAGCGCGATTGACCGCATCCTGCAGCTGATTGAGGAAGCTGATGAACGTCGTGCCCCGATTGAGCGTTTCCTCGACACCTTCAGCCGCTACTACACCCCGGCGATTATGCTGATGTCGCTGCTGGTGATTTTGATCCCGCCGCTGGCGATGGGGCTGCCGTGGGAAACCTGGATTTATCGTGGGCTGACGCTGCTACTGATCGGCTGTCCGTGTGCGCTGGTTATCTCGACCCCGGCGGCGATCACCTCGGGCCTGGCAGCCGCCACTCGTCAGGGTGCATTAATCAAGGGCGGAGCCGCACTGGAACAGCTGGCGTTAATTCAGACCATAGCACTCGATAAAACCGGCACGCTGACCGAAGGCAAACCGGAAGTGACAGACGTTCTGGCGCTGGGCGGCGTGACTGAAAATGAGTTGCTCAGCCTGGCCGCCGCGGTGGAAGCCGGTTCGCATCACCCGCTGGCACAGGCGATTATTACCCGCGCAAGAGTAGAAAATCCGCTGCCGATCAATGCGCAGGAACGTCGTGCATTGGCCGGTTCAGGCGTTGAAGGGGTAGTGGCGGGTAAGAAAATTCAGGTACTGTCACCCAAACGTCTGGCTGCAAAAGGCGTTGCTGAAGAACACCTGCGCCAGATTGCAGACTGGGAATCTACCGGTAAAACGGTGGTGGTTGTTTTACAAGAAGGCAATGCTATCGGACTTATCGCCATGCAGGACAAACTGCGTGATGATGCGGTCAGTGCGTTGGCGGATCTGAAAGCACTGGGGATTTCAGCGGTGATGCTCACCGGCGATAACCCGCGCGCCGCTAAAACCATTGCCGAACGATTGGGCATCGAGTTTCGTGCCGGGTTGCTGCCCGCAGATAAAGTCGAGGCAGTAACCGCCCTCAATGCCATTCACCCGACGGCAATGGTGGGTGACGGTATTAATGATGCCCCGGCGATGAAAGCGTCAACCATTGGTATTGCGATGGGCAGCGGCACAGACGTGGCGCTGGAAACTGCCGATGCCGCATTGACCCACAATCGCCTGAGCGGACTGGCGCAGATGATCAGCCTGTCGCGTGCAACGCGGGCCAATATCCGTCAGAACATAAGTATCGCACTGGGGCTGAAAGCAATTTTCCTCGTCACCACACTGATGGGGCTGACCGGACTGTGGCTGGCGGTACTGGCAGACTCCGGTGCCACGGCGTTGGTCACCGCCAACGCGCTGAGATTGCTGCGTCGAAAAAAGCAGTAAGGGGTTACTGAGATTTGACTACACCTTTCGCCAGCAAATAGCGGTACGGCAGCTGTTCAGTGTCGGCCGCGAGCAGAGTATGTTCCATAAAACGGCAGAACCCCGGAATATCGCGGGTAGTAGCGGGGTCATCAGCTATCACCAGCAGGGTTTCGCCGTCTTTCATGGCGCGCACCGTTTTGCGAACCATCATTACGGGCTCGGGACAACGTAGCCCCAGAGCATCCAGCTGATGGTCTGGGTTGATAAAGGGATCGGACATTTCATTTCTCACTCACATGCGTTAATGCGCGACAGTTTATACCGCTCATTCTTTGACGCAACCAACGCAAACCATTGCGCTAAAATTAACCATTGCAATACCGACACAAACGGTTACTATGCGCGCCGCGCTGTATTTTCCGCGCTATTTTTCACTATGCATTAATTGGGTTCCCTCACCCCAATTCAACACTAAAAAAGGCCACAATTTATGTATTCTTTCACTGCTCAACAGCGCTTTACGGCGTTGATATGGCTTTCGCTTTTCCATATCGCCATCATCACTTCCAGTAACTATCTGGTGCAGCTGCCGATCTCAATATTCGGTTTCCATACCACCTGGGGTGCGTTCACTTTCCCCTTCATTTTTCTCGCCACCGATCTCACCGTGCGCATCTTTGGCGCGCCGCTGGCGCGACGCATTATTTTATCGGTCATGATGCCAGCACTGCTGATCTCCTATGTCATTTCCGCGCTGTACTTTGAAGCCGAATGGCAGGGATTTGCCGCGCTCAGCAGCCTGAATGTCATGGTTGCCCGCATCGCAGTGGCCAGCTTTATGGCTTATGTGTTGGGGCAAATTCTCGACGTGCACGTATTCAACCGTCTGCGCCAGAAGCGCAGCTGGTGGGTGGCTCCTGCCGCGGCGATGTTCCTTGGCAATATCAGTGACACCCTGGCATTTTTCTTTATCGCCTTCTACAAAAGCAGTAATGAATTTATGGCCAACAACTGGGTTGAGATCGCCATGGTGGATTACACATTCAAAGTGCTGATCTGTCTGGCATTCTTCCTCCCCATGTACGGGGTGTTGCTCAACATGTTGCTTAAGCGCCTGTCGCAGAACGGCAATCACGCACAGTTTCAGTTGAATTCCCACTGAGTGCAATCCACACAAAATGCGCCATAATCTGACTTGCATTTATGACGTGAATAGGTTGCCATACGGGCAGTGAAATCAAGAATCTATACCGAAAATAATCCGGGTGCGGTACCGCAGCAACCTGAAGTGTGACGGGTATATAGCGCGTTAAAATCAAAGGAAGAACTATGCGTAATCTAGTGAAAATTGCAGGTATGAGCGTACTGATCCTCGGCCTGGCGGCCTGTGATGGCAAAACCGACGACAAAGCTGCCGCTGATAAGGGCGCTCCGGCAGCCTCAGCCGCCGCTGCAACCGTGCCAGTAAGTTTGCTGGAGGGCAAAGTGACCTTCGCTCTGCCGCAGGGTATGAGCGATCAGAGCGGTAAACTGGGTAGCCAGGCAAATAACATGCACGTTTACGCCGACAGCACCGGGCAAAAAGCCGTGATCGTTATCCTTGGAGATAACACCACTGAGTCGCTGGACGTTCTCACAGCACGCCTGCAGGACCAGCAGAAAGCCCGGGATACCAATCTGCAGGTAGTGACCAATAAATCGATTCAGGTTAACGGGCAGACGCTGCAACAGTACGACAGCGTGATCTCTTCTGCCGGTCAGAAAGCGTATTCGTCTATCGTTCTGGGCAAAGTGGATAATCATTTAATGACCCTGCAAATCACTCTGCCAGCCGATAACCAGCAACAGGCACAGACTGATGCCGAAGCGATCATTAATACTCTGAAAATCCAGTAATTTTCCAGAGTTAAGGACGTTAAAAGCGGGGCTTGCCCCGTTTTTTCATTTCAGACGCGTTCAGACACACTACAACATCATTCTCTCTATGGATTTATTCGCTCAAAAACGAATAATTTCGCGCCAACGCCCCAAAATGTCGCATTGAAAAGCCAAAAATGTGATCAGCAACAGCTAAAATGCGCAATTTCGTATTTCAAAATGTTAACCAATCCCGCAAAATCCGCCTCCAGCTTCATAAAACTGTAACAATTCTGTCATCTATCACAGTTCGCTTACGCGCATACGATTAGCATGACGCTCGTTATGGAACATTTCAGTCTGTTTTTTTGTTAGCCGCTCGAGTTAAGCGAATTGACCTATGCCATTGGAGGCGTTAATGCTCAGTATCTTTAAGCCCGCAGCCCATCAGGCTCCCGTGGCAGCCGACCATGTTGACCCGCTGTATCGCCGCCTGCGTTGGCAGATCTTCATGGGGATCTTCTTCGGTTACGCTGCCTACTATCTGGTACGCAAAAACTTCGCACTGGCCATGCCGTATCTTATCGATCAGGGCTTCTCCCGCGGTGATCTTGGCTTCGCTCTGTCAGGGATCTCCATTGCTTACGGTATTTCTAAATTCATCATGGGGTCGGTTTCCGACCGCTCCAACCCGCGCGTATTTCTGCCCGTAGGCCTGGTGCTGGCCGCAGCCGTCATGCTGTTTATGGGCTTTGTGCCATGGGCTACTTCCAGCATCGCCATCATGTTTGTGCTACTGTTCCTGTGTGGATGGTTCCAGGGCATGGGCTGGCCTCCGTGCGGACGTACCATGGTTCACTGGTGGTCACAGAAAGAACGCGGCAGCATCGTGTCGGTGTGGAACTGCGCCCACAACGTCGGCGGCGGTATTCCTCCACTGCTATTCCTGTTAGGGATGGCATGGTTTAACGACTGGCATGCAGCCCTCTATATGCCAGCGTTCGGCGCGATCGCGCTGGCGGTGTTTGCGTTCATTACTATGCGTGACACCCCGCAGTCCTGCGGTTTACCCCCGATTGAAGAATACAAAAACGACTATCCGCCAGATTACGATAAGCAGGAGTCCGAGCAGGAACTAACGGCTAAGCAGATCTTCATGCAGTACATTCTGCCGAATAAACTGCTGTGGTATATTGCTATTGCTAACGTGTTTGTTTATCTGTTGCGCTACGGCATCCTCGACTGGTCACCGACCTATCTGAAAGAGGTGAAACACTTCGCGCTGGATAAATCCTCTTGGACCTACTTCCTCTACGAATATGCTGGTATTCCCGGCACCCTGCTGTGCGGCTGGATGTCGGATAAAGTGTTCAAAGGCAATCGCGGTGCCACCGGCGTGTTCTTCATGGTGCTGGTGACCATTGCGACCGTCGTGTATTGGTTAAATCCGGTCGGTAATCCGGGTATTGATATGGCCTGTATGATCACCATCGGCTTCCTGATTTACGGCCCTGTCATGCTGATTGGTCTGCACGCCCTGGAGCTGGCACCGAAGAAAGCGGCGGGCACGGCAGCGGGCTTTACCGGCCTGTTCGGCTACCTTGGTGGTTCGGTTGCAGCGAGTGCCATCGTCGGCTATACCGTTGACTACTTCGGCTGGGACGGTGGCTTTATCGTGATGATCGGCGGCTGTGTGATAGCCGTGATCCTGCTGATCATGACCATGCTGAGTGAAAACAAGCACAAAGCCCAACTGGCTAAAGGAGCATAAGGATGCGCGACCTTTTTGTTAATATGCTGAAAAGCAGCCTGCTGGCGGGCCTGATTGCCGCCTCATGCTATGCCAGTGCCGCGGAGCCGATTGTTATCGCACATCGCGGTGCCAGCGGCTATCTGCCTGAACACACCTTGCCTGCCAAGGCCATGGCTTACGCCCAGGGCGCTAATTACCTTGAGCAGGATCTGGTGATGACCAAGGACGACCAACTGGTCGTTCTGCATGACCACTATCTGGATCGTGTGACCGACGTGGCGCAGCGCTTCCCTCACCGGGCACGCAAAGATGGGCGTTATTACGCTATCGACTTCACGCTGCCTGAGATCAAATCGCTAAAGTTCACCGAAGGTTTTGATATCAAAGACGGCAAGCCAGTACAGACCTATGCGGGTCGTTTCCCGATGGGCAAATCTGATTTCCGCGTACACACCTTCCAGGAAGAGATTGAGTTTGTGCAGGGGCTGAATCATTCGACGGGTAAAGACGTCGGGATTTATACCGAAATTAAGGCACCCTGGTTCCACCGTCAGGAAGGCAAAGATATTTCGGCCAAAGTGCTTGAGGTGCTCAAAGAGTACGGATACACCAGCAAAAGCAGCAATGTCTATGTTCAGTGCTTCGACCCGAACGAGCTTAAGCGCATCAAAAATGAGCTGGAGCCTAAAATGGGCATCGACCTGAAACTGGTTCAGTTGATCGCCTACACCAAGTGGGACGAAACGCAGGAGCAGAAAGACGGCAAGTGGGTGAACTACAACTATGACTGGATGTTCAAGCCGGGCGCGATGAAACAAATCGCGCAGTACGCTGACGGTATCGGGCCTGATTACCATATGCTGATCGAAGCGGACTCCACGGTGGGTAACATTACACTGACGCCAATGACCGCAGAAGCGCACGCCAGCAAGCTGGTGGTGCATCCGTTTACCGTTCGCGCGGACGATTTGCCGAAGTACGTGACCAACGTGAATTCGCTGTATCAGATCCTCTATCAACAGGCGCGCGTTGACGGTTTGTTCACTGACTTCCCGGACAAAGCGGTGAGTTATTTAGAGCATCAGCAGACGCAGCCACAGAAGTAAACTCTTCTGCATGGCGCTGAAACCATAAAAAGCGGGCAAGGTGTCACCCTGCCCGCTTTTTTATGCTTCAACCTACCGGAAAATTAAGCCGGTTCGGAGAGATACATTTTACGCAGATAATGCGGCACCGCGTCATCAGCATTCGAGCCAATGATTTCGGCGTCCGGCATCGCCGCTTTCAGTCGCGGCAACGAACCACTCATCAGGCAGCCTTTACCTGCCATGGTCAACATCTCTAAATCATTCAGGCCATCACCAAATGCGATGCAGTCTTTCAGCCCATACCCCATCAGTTTTGCTACATGCTCCAGCGCATGGCCTTTGGAGACACCTCCGGCCATCACTTCCAGACAGGTTGGCAGCGAGAAACTGACGTTCACGCGATCGCCCCAGCGGGCATTGATCGCATCTTCCAGCGGCACCAGTTCCTCATGGCTTTCGCAGGTGAAATAGACTTTGCAGATGCCGTCTGTTTCCAGCAGGCCCGGTTCATACAGTTTGTATTTGAAGACGGATTCGCGGAAGAACTGGTCCTGATCGTCACGATCGCGGTTCATATACCAGTCATCGTTACGGTAGACGTTAGTCAGGATATTCGGGTTGTTATGCATGATACCGAACAGATCCCGCGCGATGTCTTCATCAACGTTATGGGAGAAAATCAGCTCACCTTCGGTGTTATGCACCCGCGCGCCGTTGGAGGTGATCATAAACGCACTGATCTCAAGGTTGTCACGGATCTGCGCCACATCGATATGATGACGGCCAGTGGCAAATACAAAGTGCACGCCGCGCTGAGTCAGCATCTTCAGCGTCTCTTTGGCGTAAGGGCTCAGGGTATGGTCAGGTGACAGCAGGGTGCCATCTAAATCGGAAGCAACAACATAATACATAGCGGTAGGTTCTAACCTCTGATGGAGTTGTGTGCGGCAGTTCGCCGCGAGTTAATGCCGCGCAAAAAAGCGCATGATGGCATCGAGCGCCTGTGCCCTCAGGTCGTCCCGTTCAAACAGGATCTCATGGCGCGCGCCTTCGATGACCAGTGGCTTCTCCCCTTCACAAGGGTGCCCGACAACGGCCATCGCCTGACAAAAAGCAAGATGTGACCGGTTATCGACAACCCGGTCCTCACTTGCCTGTAATAATAGCAGGGGTGTGGTGATATTTTCGGCTTGTTGCAGGATATGCATGCCTGCCTCAATGCTTTCCCGCACCCAGTGATACGTCGGTCCGCCGACCTGCAGTTCAGGATAATCCGCATAAAAGCGCAGATTACGGCGATAACGCTCGCGGCTGTGGGTCAGGCGGTTAACCACGAACGGCAGCGGCCGCCAGTGTCCGGTTCCCAACGCGTATCCGTCACGGCGCAGCGGGCGATTTTCCGCCCAGTTGAGTATCCGTCTGGAAATCCACCCTGGCATCGGCAGGTAGATGCCGGTCATAGGTGCGCAGAGTGCAGCAGCGTCAAAACTCAGGGGATATTTGGCCAGAAACAGTGCCGCAATCGCCCCGCCCATCGAGTGCGCCAATACATATTTTTTGTTGTAATGTCGTGGGGCGACTTCCCGCTCGTAAAGCCGGTGAAAGTCCTCCACGTAGTCATTAAAGTGCTGAACGTGCCCGCGGTGCGGGTCATCGAGCATACGCCCTGAACGCCCCTGCCCACGATGATCAACAATAATGACGTCATACCCGCTGTGGAATAAGTCATAAGCCAGCTCCGGGTATTTTACGTAGCTTTCGATACGCCCCGGTGACACCACAATGACGCTGTCATGCTCAAAAGCGCTGAAACGGACGTAATGAATAGGGATGTCGTCCACGCCGGCGAACTGCCCCTCTTCCCGTTGACGCCAGAAATCCAGCAATGGCCCGGTTGCAAAAGCAGAAAATTCTTTCTCGCGTGTTAACCACTTTGCAAAATTCGATGACATGGAGGGTTCCAAAACCGTGTAACAAGAAGGTTAAGTAAGTTATTTGTGAGCCCATAAACAATAGCGTATTGTGCCATAAAATAGCCTATTCAGGGAGTAGTACGATGACGTTGGATTGGTGGTTAACCTATCTGCTCACGACTTCGATTTTAAGCCTTTCACCGGGTTCCGGCGCCATCAATACCATGAGCGTTGGGATCAGCCATGGTTACCGTGGAGCGGTCGCCTCGATTGCCGGTTTACAACTCGGACTTTCCATTCATATCGTCCTGGTCGGTATTGGCCTTGGCGCATTGGTTTCACAATCCCTGATGGCCTTTGAAGTGCTGAAATGGCTGGGCGCGGCGTATCTCATTTGGCTCGGTATCTGTCAGTGGCGGGCGGCCGGCGCCATCGACCTCAACGCTCTCGCCAGTAGTATGCCACGCAGGCGCCTGTTCAAACGCGCAATTCTGGTCAATCTCACCAACCCGAAAAGTATCGTGTTTTTAGCCGCACTGTTCCCGCAGTTTATTATTCCGCACCAGCCGCAGGCCGCGCAGTATGTAGTACTCGGCGTGACGACCGTGGTAGTAGATATCATCGTGATGATTGGTTACGCAACATTGGCGACGCGCATTGCCGGCTGGGTCAAAGCACCAAAGCAGATGCAGCTGCTGAACCGTATTTTTGGTTCGCTGTTTATGTTGGTAGGGGTGTTGCTGGCGAGTGCGAGGAAAGTTTGATTTAGCGACAACTCAAGAGCACTGCCCGCAGCCAGTTTGGCTGCGGGCAGTGCTCGACATAGCAAGGGGTACGAAGCCTGTTAACGATTCACAATTAACGCGATACCAAAACCCGCGAATACCACACCCGCTACGCCATCAATCCATTTCGCTAAACGCTGGTATCCACGTCGCATAGTTGGCAAGGCAAAAACCATCGCCACAACGGAGAACCAGACAAAGGTTTCCGCTACGATCATAATAAACAAGCCCCCACGCTCGCCACCGCTGACATTGTCACCGACAAACAGTGAGAACACGCTGCCGAAGTAGATGACCGCTTTCGGGTTGGAGAGATTCGTCAGAAAGCCGCGCATAAAGGTCCGGCCACGGGCAGACAGATCGGCGGTGCTTTCCACTTCATCAGTATCACCCGCTAACTTTTTGGCCCGCGCTGATTTCAGCAGTTGCCACCCCATCCAACAGAGATACAAGCCACCACCGACGGTAATAATCTGGTGCAACCAGGCCATTTTTTGCAGGATTAAATGTAACCCCATCAGAGCAACCGCAGCCCAAACCGCCACGCCTAACGTAATTCCCACCACCCCCATCATCGCGTCTTTACGCGATCGGCTGGCCGCCGTTTGCGAGACAAAGAAAAAATCAGGGCCGGGGCTTACCAGCGCGATCATATGCATCAACGCAACGGTCAGAAATAGAATCAACATAGGTCATACTCATTTGTTTTTTGTGGGGAAGAGTCATGCAATCCAATACCCTACATCATTCGAGCCACATCCAGGCGGCAAGTAAACGCCCCAGGCGCTTACAACAGTAAGTGACTGGGGTGAGCAAAGTCAGCCAACGCCGAGGCGGCTTGAAAGATGACGGGTCTTATTCGTCGCCGTTATCTATATGGTCTCGTATCATCGCCATAAACGGACGACCAAACTTCTCAAGTTTACGCTGACCCACACCGGTAATGTCCAGCAAATCGCTCGGGCTTATCGGTAAATGCTCGGCCATTTCCAGCAAGGTCGTGTCGTTAAATACTACGTATGGCGGCACGTTGTTGTCATCAGCCAATGATTTACGCAGTTTGCGCAGCTTAGCAAACAGTTTGCGATCGTAGTTTCCGCCGTAGGTTTTCTGACTGGCGCTGCTTTTAATCTTCAGCGTCTGAATACGCGGTACCGCCAGCTGCAGGGGAATTTCGCCCCGAAGTACCGGACGCGCCGCTTCGGTCAGCTGCAGCGCCGAGTGCATAGCGATGTTCTGCATGATCATGCCGAGATGTATCAGCTGGCGTACTACGCTGGTCCAGTGTTCATTACTCTGGTCTTTGCCGATACCATAGACCGACAGCTTGTCGTGCCCGTATTCGCGGATACGCTGATTATTCGAACCGCGCAGTACTTCCACGACATAACCCAGACCAAACCGCTGGCCTACGCGTGCGACCACGGACAGCGCTTTTTGCGCATCGAGCAAGCCGTCATAGCGTTTAGGTGGGTCAAGGCAGACGTCGCAGTTACCGCAAGCATTCTGTTTACCTTCACCAAAATAGTTGAGCAATACCAGACGGCGACAGGTTTGCGCTTCAGCGAAAGCGTTCATCGCATTCAGCTTGTGGCGTTCGACGTCCTGCTGAGCACCCGCGGGCTTCTCCTCCAGACAGCGGCGCAACCAGGCCATATCGGCCGGATCGTAAAGCAATACCGCTTCTGCGGGCAGGCCATCTCGCCCGGCGCGGCCGGTTTCCTGATAGTAGGACTCAATGGTGCGCGGAATATCGAAGTGCACAACAAAGCGCACGTTGGGCTTGTTGATCCCCATACCAAAAGCCACGGTGGCGACCACGATTTGCAGATCGTCACGCTGGAAACCTTCCTGCACGCGGGCACGGGTGTCGTTATCCAGTCCGGCATGATAAGCCCCAACGCTCAGCCCGCGGCTTTGCAAACGCGCGGCCGTGTCTTCCACTTTAGCCCGACTGTTGCAGTAAATAATGCCGCTTTTTCCGCGCTGGTCCTGCACGAAGCGAATCAACTGGTCGAGGGGCTTAAACTTTTCCACCAGCGTATAACGGATGTTCGGGCGGTCAAAACTGCTGACCTGAATCAGCGGATCGTTAAGCTCCAGTAGACGGACAATATCATTACGGGTGGCTTCGTCGGCGGTGGCGGTCAGCGCAATGACCGGCAACTGCGGGTAGCGCAGCTTTAACTGGCCGAGGGCGCGGTATTCAGGGCGGAAGTCATGGCCCCACTGAGAGATACAGTGGGCTTCATCGACGGCCAGCATGGCCGGATTCCACTGTTGCAGCTGTTCGAGAAAATCGCCCATCATCAGACGTTCCGGCGCGATATACAGCATCTTGATGCGGCCCGTGCGGCAACCGGCCATCACGTCCTGCTGCTGTTCGCGGGTTTGGGTCGAATTGAGGCAACCGGCTTCAACGCCTGCGGCCATCAACTGATCAA
This sequence comes from uncultured Enterobacterales bacterium, assembly GCA_946478305.1. Lineage (GTDB taxonomy): Bacteria > Pseudomonadota > Gammaproteobacteria > Enterobacterales > Enterobacteriaceae > Ewingella. The sequence continues at coordinate 28,745 of CAMLBO010000007.1, read as the reverse complement.
CCTGATCTTTCATCAGGGAGATGAGGGGCGAAACGACCAGCGTCAGGCCATCCATCACCAGAGCGGGGATTTGATAGCACAGCGATTTACCACCACCGGTTGGCATCACCACCAGACAATCCCGACCGGAAATGGCGGTATTGATGATCGTTTGTTGACCCGGTCGGAATTGCTGATAGCCGAAGGTATCGCGCAATACCTGATGAGCCAGCTCTTCTTTGTTTAACACTGCCGCCGTAGACACTCAATTCCCCAACTGTTCAAACCGCCCGACGGCCTGAAGAGGCCGCCGGGGCTGTGTGCACCGTCACCCGCAGGCGTACGATCACATGATATCGTTGAGCATGATACCAACACCGACGCGAGTCTGCTTGTAGTTGTAGTCAATCAATGACTCGCCGTAACCGCTGAACACTTTGGTGTAGAAACGCATATGCTTGGTGATGGGATAGCTGACACCGACGTCAGCACCACCGTAACCGGTATTCCAGTTATAACGGCTCTCGACGCTGATGACACTTTCGCCCAGCGCGTAGCCCACTTTCAGACGGTAGTACCCCATGTATTTGGTGATATCCGGGTTATCATCATTTTTATCGCTTTCAGGAATACGGTACCAGGGCTTGAGATCCACCTGCCAGTTGCCGTTTTGTGCCATGAAGCGGGCATAAAGACGGTTCCAGCTGCGGGATGTCGGGTCAGACCGGCCATTCGAGTCATGGTTGACGCCGTATTCGGCCTCGCGCAATGTCCAACCCATGAAGTTATAATCTGTCGCCCAAGCGATAAATAACTGCGGCTCATAGTTGGTTTCACGGAATGGCGAAGACTCTGCACGGTTCGACAGCTGCCAGAATGATTTTTGCGTATAAGATGCACCGAGTAATGAGTTGTCCCCGGCGATACCACGCCAGATCGGGAAACCGAGGCTTAACTGGAATTCCACTTCGTCATGACGGGCATTGTCTGCCCAGCTATAAGATTTGATGGCATCTTTGTTAATACTGCTGGTATCGGTGTAGAGCAGGTAGTTGGTGTCATAAGGATACAACGTGAATGGGTTGTCATGCTCTTGCAACAGGTTGGCAATCACACTGCCGCGTACGCTCGGCTGATCGTGTACTTCTTCAATTGTTGCTTCTGCTGCATAGCCCAGCGCCGGCATTGCCAGTAAGGTTGCCCCAACAGCCCAGTTGTTACGCATTATTCCTCCACCAAAAGTATTTGCCGACTGAGCGGCTCTATTTTTATAGAAATCGAACGTATTGATATTGTAGATATTTATATCGAACGCTGTCGAAAACTCAGAAAGCAGGCCATTTTACACACAAAATGTGCTCTGGCTGAGTATTGATTAGATTTATCATTCGCACTCTGGATATCAATAATCCAACGGCCTAAAATCCCCATTTATTTAACATATTGACCTGCCATTCAGGAAATCTTTCATGTCTGCCACACCCATGAGTCACGATGCCGCGCTTCAATTAATCGGCGATATTTTCGTTTACGATATGCCTTTCAACCGCGAACTGGGTCTTGAACTCAAACGCCTTGATACTGACTACGCCGAGCTGGCCTTTATGCATCAGACTCGCCTGGTCGGTAATGCAGCGCAAAAAATCCTGCACGGTGGCGTGATCGCCGCCGTACTGGATGTCGCCGCAGGACTGGTTTGCGTGACCAGTTCGCTGATCCGCCGCGACAAGCCCGATCATCCGCTTTTGGAAGCCGAAATGCGTCAGCGCCTGGCAAAAATGGGGACGATCGATTTACGGGTGGATTACCTGCGACCGGGACGCGGCGAAATTTTCACCGCCAGCGCCCAGCTTATTCGCGCAGGCAATAAAGTGTCGGTAGCGCGGGTCGATTTACACAACGACAGCGGCGTGCATATTGCGACCGCCAACGCCACCTACCTGGTCGGGTAAGCCGGTTGAAGTAAACCGATCACAAAGCAAAACACCGCAGGCCGGGATCAGGTAAACTCGCCCTCTTCTTCTGATATCAGGCATGAATATGGACGCACAACGCACCCGGCAGGGCATCATTTTTGCCTTCGTCGCCTATCTTATCTGGGGCATCGCTCCGGTCTATTTTAAGTTGATTAAGCAGGTCCCGGCGGATGAAATACTCACTCATCGGGTGATTTGGTCATTCTTTTTTATGCTGGTATTGCTGTCGATAAGCCGCAGCTGGGGTAACGTACGTCAGGTGCTGAAAGTGCCGCAAAAAGTCGCCCTGTTGTTACTAACGGCAGTGATCATTGGCGGTAACTGGCTGCTGTATATTTGGGCTATCAACAATAATCATCTGCTGGAAGCCAGCCTGGGCTATTTCATCAACCCGCTGGTTAACGTCCTGTTGGGCATGATGTTTTTAGGCGAACGGTTTCGCCGGATGCAATGGGTCGCCGTGGTGCTGGCGTTTATCGGCGTCAGCTATCAGATATGGGTTTATGGTTCGGTACCGATGATTGCTCTTGGGCTGTCGCTGAGTTTTGCGCTGTACGGATTATTGCGTAAACGCATCGGCGTAGAGGCCCAGACCGGCATGCTGATTGAAACGCTGTGGCTTTTACCGGTCGCGGCCATCTATCTGTTTTTCATCGCTGATACCGCCACCAGTCACCTGCCTGCCAACCCATGGTCGCTCAACCTGATGCTGATGGCCGCGGGCATTATCACTACCATTCCGCTGTTGTTCTTCACCGCTGCCGCCACGCGCCTGAAGCTGTCGACGTTGGGTTTCTTCCAGTATTTAGGGCCGACGCTGATGTTTATTTTGGCTGTCGCTATTTACGGAGAGACCGTCACGACGTCACAGCTGATCACCTTCGGCTTTATCTGGACCGGATTGATCTGCTTTGTGGCCGACGCGCTTTATACCCAGCGCCGTCTGCGGCGTTGAGGAAGAAGGTCGGGCACTGCGCGAGATAAATCTCGCCATGGCCGGACCGGTCACGATGATGGTCAGCAGACGCAGTGTCTGCATGGCCATCACAAAGCCTAAATTAACATTACTGCCCGCTGCAATGATCGCTACGGTATCCAGCCCGCCGGGGCTGGTGGCCAGGTAAGCTGTCAGCATATCCACGTGCAGCACTTTCGTCAGCACCCACGCCATGCCTCCACATACCAGCATCAGCCCGATAATCGATGCCATCATCTGCGGCAGTGTTCTCAGAGCCAGCCTGAAAATAGGCCGCGTAAAGCGCAGCCCCACGCTCCAGCCAATCAGCGTATAAGCCATCGCCAGCAGCCACTCCGGCACCTGCAATGCCATGATGCCGGTCGAATGCAGCACGGCCCCCAGCACCGCAGGCAATAACAGCGCGCCGGAAGGAATGCGTAACAACGGCCCAAGCCAGACACCACACAGCGCCAGCAGCAGCGTGGCGGCGAAACGCCAGTCAACCGGCGGGAACCAGATCACCGCGGCCGCCGCCTGTGCGCTGTCGCCGAGGCTGATACGCGCGACAAAAGCCGCCGCTGTTGCCACGAACAGCACCCGCAAATACTGCATGAAAGCCACAAGGCGTACATCAGCCCCGAAGTCACCCGCCATGGCCACCATCGCGCTGGCACCACCCGGGGAGGAACCCCAGGCACCGGTCGGTCCCGGCAGACTGCTAAATTTCACCAGCAACCAGCCGGACAGACCACTCGCCAGCAGGGTGGCAACCAGCACTAACAGTACCATCGGCCAGTCATTAAGCAGGGGAGGTAACAGAGAGGGAGACAGGCTCTGAGCGATCATACAGCCCAAAATACCCTGTGCGATTTTGAAGAAGATCGGCGCGATGCGCACCGTGGCACCGAGCAACCCCATCAGTACGCCGACGATCATCGGCCCCAGCAGCAAGGCAGCAGGTACGTGCAAGGCCTGAAAGAGGAAACCAAGGATAAGCGACGCGACAACTAACAGCGACCACTGGCCCCAGGGAGCCATCCTTTCCATCAACATGATTTAATTCTGCATCAGCACAAGCGGAGGCACATTTTTAACATAGTTTGAACGGGAGAGGGAGAGCCGAAACAGCAAACAGGCTGGAATCAGCCTGCCAGCACGAAGCTGACAGGCCTACTGTTTAAAGCCAATTTTTACGCTTGAAGTACAGATAAGGAGCCAGGCCTGCCAGAATCATCAGGCCAATCGCCGCCGGGTAACCGAAGGTCAGATCCAGCTCGGGCATAAACTTGAAGTTCATGCCGTAGCTGGATGCCACCAGCGTTGGCGGCAGAAATACCACAGAAACCACCGAGAAGATCTTGATAATGCGGTTCTGTTCGATATTGATGAAACCCATCGCCGCCTGCATCAGGAAGTTAACCTTCTGGAACAGTGATTCGTTATGCGGTAACAGGGATTCGATATCGCGCAAGACTTCACGCGCTTGTTCAAGCTGACCTGCCGGTAAACGCGCTTTGCGTACCAGGAAGTTCAGCGCGCGTTGGGTATCCATCAGACACAAACGGACTTTCCAGCCCACGTCTTCCAGCTCCGCCAACGTGGACAACGCGGCGTCATATTCATCGCCCTGCTGACCTTCCATGATCACGCGGCTGAGTTTTTCCAGATCGCTGTAGATGTTTTCGATTTCATCCGCCAGCTGTTCGATTTTGGTTTCAAACAGGTCCAGCAGCAGCTCATAGGCATTACCGTCCACCAGCGTCTGGTTTCTGGCACGCATGCGATAGAGACGAAAGGCAGGCAGTTCGCGCTCACGCAGCGTATACAGGCGGCCTTCACGAATAGTAAATGCCACGGTGCTGTTGCCCGCGTGGTCTTCCGCATCTTCGTAATAGAAAAAGGAGTGAATGTGCAGGCCGTCTTCGTCTTCGAAGAAACGGGCCGATGCTTCGATATCATCCAGCTCCGGGCGAGTTGCCAGGCTCTGACCTAACTCACATTGAACACGCTCACGTTCCTGTTCATCTGGCTCAATCAGGTCGACCCACAACGACGTTTTGAGGTCGTCGCACTCTTCCTCGTCCAGTTCCAAACGGGATAAGCGGCTGTTATCTAACTTAAAAGCACTCAGCATGTGCCCGTTCTCCCTAAGGTGACAGGTTTGGACAACGCGTTGAAGCACAGGAAAACACAGGGTGAGAAAGGCGTCACCGGCGTGTTTCAGACCAAATTCAGATCTGACTCACAGCGACAGAACGGGGGGTCGCTGACAACCACTAAGGCTATCAGCAAAGAGGATAGCCTTAGAAGTGGTACCTGAAGAACAGGTTATCGAGCCAGTATCTACTGGGTGTGTCCAAGGCGAAGGTCCTCAAAGATATTAGTGCGCGCATGTTACGCTGAGAAGAAAAACAGTGTCAACCTCGAACAAAAGTAATCCCGCAACATTTATGCATAATATTCAGGCTATCGCGATAACCTGCACAGGCTTATATGCCGCGAGATTTTTGGCTACACTCGACGGCCTCGATTCAGCCCTTTTCTGGTGCGTGCCGCACAGGAGCTTCAATGATTAAACAGATAAACCAAGACATGATGTGCGAACTGATCACCAAGGCGGCCAATTCACCCCGCCTTCGTCAGAACCTGAATATCCATCCGGCTCCGGAAGATGACGTACAACGCCTGGCCATTGCGATGGAACCCGGTACTTATGTGCGCGTACATCGCCACCCGCATACCTGGGAGATGCTCACCGCATTGCGCGGACGTTTTGTGGTGCTGATTTATGATGCCGAAGGTAAAGTCACCGACCGCCTGTGGCTGGGTGCAGAAACACGTCTGCTGGAAATTCCCGCCAACACCTGGCACAGCGTGCTGTCGCTGGACGAAGGCGGCGTAATTTTTGAAGTGAAACGCGGTGCTTACCAGCCCGTCACCGAAGAAGATTATCTGCCGGGCTCAGCACCCGAAGGTGACGAGCGCGTTAAAGCAACGCTGGAGTGGTATGCGAAGGCCGATGTGGGTGATGTTTTTCAGTAAAAATAGTAAAGGTTAAGCGTCAGCGGCGCAGCGAGGTTGAGTCCAGACAGCGCGCAGACACCGGAATGGAGACGGGGTCCATGAGGATGTCGAGCACTGCCTGTACTCAAGATCGCCAGTAAGCTAGCTTATACCGCTTCAAGACGGGCGTAGGCGGCAACCAGCCACTTGATACCCTCACCTGGGAAGGCGACTTGCAGGCGGCTGTGTTCGCCGCTGCCTTCCATGTTCACGATAGTGCCTTCGCCGAATTTCGGGTGCACCACGCGCTGACCGAGGGTGAAACCGGTATCGCTGGTGCTGACCGGGGTGCCCATGCGTTTATGACTGACCGGACGCGAGACGCTGGCGCGCAAACGAACTTCTTCGACGCAGTTCTCCGGTAATTCACCCACAAAGCGTGAAGGCTTGTGGTAAACCTCTTTGCCATACAGACGGCGGGTTTCGGCATACGTCAGCGTCAGTTTTTGCATCGCGCGCGTCACGCCCACGTAGGCCAGACGGCGCTCCTCTTCCAGACGCCCGCCTTCATCCAGGGACATCTGGCTCGGGAACATCCCCTCTTCCATACCGACGATAAACACCTGCGGGAACTCCAGACCTTTGGCCGAGTGCAGCGTCATCAACTGGGTGGCATCCTGATTGGCATCCGCCTGCCCTTCACCCGCTTCCAGCGCGGCGTGGGAGAGGAAGGCCTGTAACGGCATCAGATCCTGATCTTCGTCCTGATAGCTGAACTGCCGCGTTGCCGTGACCAGTTCTTCAAGGTTTTCTATGCGTGCCTGACCCTTCTCACCTTTTTCCTGCTCATACATGATGAACAGGCCAGAATCTTTAATAACCCGGTCAGTCTGCACGTGTAGCGGCATATCAGCGGTTTCATGTGCCAGTGCATCCACCAGCTCACAGAAACGCTGCAACGACGAGGCTGCGCGGCCCGCCAGCACTTTATCCTGCAGCAGCGCACGCGTGGCCTGCCACATGGTCATCTGCCGGTCACGTGCTGTCTGGCGCACCACATCAAGCGTGCGATCACCAATGCCGCGCGTCGGCGTGTTCACCACGCGCTCAAAAGCAGCATCGTCATTGCGGTTGGCCATTAAACGCAGATAAGCCAGCGCATCTTTGATTTCCTGACGTTCGAAGAAGCGTTGCCCGCCATAAATGCGGTACGGCATCGCCATCTGTAATAGCGCCTCTTCCAGCACACGCGACTGGGCGTTGCTGCGGTATAAAATCGCACAATCTTTCAGTGCACCGCCGTTGTCCTGCCAGGCTTTGATGCGATTGACCACAAAGCGCGATTCGTCGAGCTCATTGAACGCACAGTAGAGCGAAATCGGTTCGCCCTCCACCCCTTCGGTCCACAGATTTTTCCCCATGCGTCCGCTGTTATTGGCGATCAGCGCATTAGCAGCGGTCAGAATGGTGCTGGTGGAGCGGTAATTCTGCTCCAGACGGATGGTTTCGGCGTTAGGGAAATCTTTCAGGAAGCGCTGAATGTTTTCGACCTGCGCGCCACGCCAGCCATAGATTGACTGGTCATCGTCGCCGACGATCATCACGTTATTGTTGTTGCCCGCCAGCAGACGGATCCACGCGTACTGAATGCTGTTGGTGTCCTGAAACTCATCCACCATCAGGTTGGTAAAGCGTTCGCGGTAATGCTGCAAAATATGCGGTTTATTCAGCCACAGCTCATGGGCGCGCAGCAGCAGTTCGGCGAAATCCACCAGCCCGGCGCGGTCGCAAGCTTCCTGATAGGCCTGATAGATACGCAGCCAGGTGGCTTCCACCGGGTTGTTATAGGTTTCAACGTGCTGCGGGCGTAAGCCTTCATCCTTTTTGCCATTGATGTACCACATGGCCTGACGCGGCGGCCACTGTTTATCGTCGATATTCAGCGCTTTAACAATACGCTTGAGCAGCCGCAGCTGGTCGTCGCTGTCGAGGATTTGGAAATCCTGCGGCAGATTGGCGTCCAAATGATGGGCACGCAACAGACGGTGCGCCAAACCGTGGAACGTACCAATCCACATCCCGCCCTGACTGGTGCCAATCAACTGATCAATACGGTGGCGCATTTCCGCTGCGGCTTTGTTGGTGAAGGTCACCGCCATAATGGAGTACGGCGAGCAGTTTTCTACCGACAAAAGCCAGGCAATGCGGTGCACCAGGACGCGGGTCTTGCCACTGCCTGCTCCCGCCAGCACCAACAGATTGCTGCGCGGCGCGGCCACGGCTTCACGTTGTTTTTCATTCAGGCTGTCGAGCAGGTCAGAAACGTCCATAGGCACCGTTGGTCTGGAAGAGAAAAGCCTCCTGAAGGACGCTTTTCTACTGTGAATGAATACCCAAAATCATTCGAGTTGCAGTAAGGCGGCAAACGAATGAATCCCGATGAGCTGACACTTGTCAGTGATTCGGGTGAGTAAGTGCAGCCAACGCGACTGCAGCTTGAAGGATGACGGGTATATACTGAGAATGATGGGAATTATAGCAATGCTGTCAGCGATGCCAACTGCGAAATCTCAATGTGCGGTAACAGACGGGCATCTTTGATGTGCATCAGGTCGCCTTCACGCAGGTTTATCCAGCATGACTGCATCCCACACGCCACCGAACCGGCCACGTCGGTGGTGAGGTCATCGCCCACGTGCAGAATCTGCTCCAGCGGTAAATCCATTTTTAGCGCCGCCTTTTTATACATATCGGCATAAGGCTTAGCCCGGCCATGATCGCCCGCGCGTAAGGTGAACTGGAAATATTGTGCCAGACCACAAGCATGGGGATCCGCATTGCCGTTGGTAATGGCAACCAGCGGCCAGCGCTCGGCCAGTGCGGCCAACGCCTGATGATTCTCTTCAGGGATATAAATTTTACTGCGCCAGTAGGCAAAGGTTTCCATCGCGGCTTTGGTGCCCTGTTTGGCATCAGTATCACACAGACCGGCACGGGTCATGGCCAGTGATACCGCTTGGCGGCGCCATTCCGTCACGTCGTGATAAATCTCAGCGTCCTGCGCCAGCAATTCTGCCCGCATAAGACGGATAGTGTCCGCCGCCATGTTCTCCAGCGACGGATGAAAACCCTGAATAAATTTCAGCGTTTCAGCATCGGTACGGCGGATAACGTCATGATTGTCGTACAACGTATCGTCTAAATCGAAGGTGATCGCTTCAATGCGTTTCAACGGTCGATAGAACTTCATCAGGATTTACCTCGTTTGGCCCGTGGATGCGCGGCATCGTACACCGACGCCAAATGTTGAAAGTCTAAGCTGGTGTAGATTTGAGTGGTGGACAAACTGGAGTGGCCTAATAGCTCCTGCACACCGCGGAGATCGCCGCTCGACTCAAGGACGTGGGTGGCAAATGAGTGGCGCAATTTATGCGGATGGATATGGCTATTCACTCCCTGCTTAACGCCCCATTCAGCAAAGCGCTTTTGCACGTTGCGGGCCGATATACGCTTCCCCTGGTTGGATAAAAACATCGCATCATCTTGCGGGGAGTAATCCTGACGTCGTTCCAGCCATTTTTCCAACCAGACAACGGCGGTGCGGCCAAGAGGCAACCTTCGCTCCTTGCTGCCTTTCCCTACCACCCAGACCTCGCCAGAGAGCATATCCACATGCTTTGTATCTATGCCCACCAACTCCGACAGACGCAAACCTGCGCCGTACATCACTTCCAGCATCGCGCGATCCCGTATGGCCAGGGGGTCGCTGGAGTCAATACCGAGGAGTTTGTCGACTTCATCGACATCAAGATTTTTCGGAAGATGCTTGTTCATCCGCGGCGTGGAGATTCCTTTCGCCGGATTCACACTGAGCATGCCCTGACTCACCTGCCAGTCAAGGAAACTGCGTAAGGCGGACATGCGTAAAGCGAGACTGGTTTCGCCCTGACCGGCGCGTTTACTTTTTGACAGTAACATCCGCACCTTGGGCGCATCGAGCTGTTCCCAACCGGAAATACCGATTTCGCCCGCCATGCTGATAATGACGCCGAGCTGGCGTTCATAGCTGCTGGAGGTCAGGGGGCTTAACTGGCGCTCAACGCGCAGATAACGTAAAAAAGCCTCGACCGCACAATTCAGTGGCGAGTCGGCGTGATTCATACCCGTTCAATCCAACGTTCCAGTAAGCCCGGCAACATTTTCGCCAGCTGGTTAAGCATCACGGTGCCCATGCCCGGCTGATAGTGTTGTGCGTCGCGGCTGCTGAAAATCAACATGCCCAGCTCGCCGTTTTCGCCCATCAACGAGAGCGCGACTGAACCGACGGCTTTGGCCTGTGGCAATACCAGCAACAGTTCCGGACCGTTAAGACTGCCGAGGAAGTGGTGAGTGTCGCCAAGACGCTGAATACGCAGTGACTCAAACGCGCTGCGACTGAGGGCCAGATGCGTAAAATCAGACGGTGCGCCAATGCGCCAACTTTCGCTGAACAGCCTGACATTCGCACCAGCGAGCCCCAGACCACGCGCCCAGCGCTGCAGACGGTTGAGCATATCCTGCAAGCTGCTGGCTGCGGCCAGCGTAGCTTGCAATTCAATTAAGCGACCGAACAGCGCTTCGTTAACAGAAGCCTGTTCCATCAGCAGAGTGATCTCTTCTTCCAGTTGAGCAATCTGATGACGCTGACGGCCTAACTGCCACTCCACCAACGAAGTGCTGCCTTTCACCGGGTGTGGAACGTGCATTTGCTCCACGCTGCGCGCATTGCGAATGAAGAAATCCGGGTTTTGCAGCAGATATTGCATCACGCTGTCGTCATCGAGCGCGATGGCAACTGCGCTTTCAAGCTGGTCGTCAAGATTGTTCATAGATGAATAAATCCGTCGTATACGTGGGTGGCAGGGCCGGTCATATACAGTGGATGACCCGGTCCTTTCCAGCGAATTTCGAGGTTGCCTCCCGGCAGCTCCACCAGAACGTCTTCAGCGAGTAAACCTTGTTGGATCCCAACCGCGACAGCTGCACAGGCACCGCTCCCGCAGGCCTGAGTTTCACCCGCGCCGCGTTCGTAGACGCGCAGTTTCACCCTCTCACGGTCGACCACCTGCATGAACCCCACGTTCACGCGTTCAGGGAAACGCTCATGGCTTTCCAGCATCGGGCCCAGCAATTCCACGCTGGCGGTGACCACATCTTCCACCTGCAACACACAGTGCGGATTACCCATTGAAACTACGCCGCAAAACACGGTGTGCTCTTCGGCGCGCAATATATAGGTCTTTTCCTGCTTAGGTGCACGGAAGGGAACTTGCTGCGGTTCGAAAATGGGTTCGCCCATATTGACCTGCACCAGCTCGTCCTCGGTGACGGTTAATACCATGCGGCCGGTTTGTGTACTGACGCGAATGTCACGTTTATTGGTTAAGCCTTTAATTCGAACAAAGCGTGCAAAACAGCGGGCGCCATTGCCACACTGTGCCACTTCACTGCCGTCTGCGTTGAAAATGCGGTAGTGAAAATCAAGTTCAGGATCGTAAGGCGGCTCTACAACCAGCAACTGGTCAAAGCCCACACCACGATTACGGTCAGACAGTCGGCGGATCAATTCAGGAGAGAAATAAACATTTTGAGTGACGGCATCGACGACCATAAAGTCGTTGCCCAGGCCGTGCATTTTGGAGAACTGCATATTTTGCTCCGCTTACCGCTGGTCAGATCCAGTCGCGATGATCTCTTGAACTATTGCCTTTTCCCACCGCTATTTGCAGGAAAAGCATTCTGGTCACTCAGTTAGTCTCTGGAATGTGTACCGAGTTTTTCTGGTGATACACCGTTTTGCTGAGATGATCCATCCCCTGGCGTACCGGGTGCCTGGCTGGTTTTTTGTGTCGATGATTTATCAGCCGGAGGGAAATAGAGCGGGCCTTTCAGTCCGCAGCCAGAAAGAGTAAAGAGCACCGTTGCGGCCAAAGACCAGAGTAAAACGTTTTTCATTTTATGAATGCCTGTAATTCATGCCACCAAGCCCTCTATAATCGCAGGTGGATCATGAAAAGCAATAGGAATCGATAATCTCAGACCACACCGTTTACTGATTCAGCGTTGTGCAATAGGGATTTAGTGTAGCTGGAAACGCTGCGGCATCGGCGCCGTTTCGGCTGCATTATCTGCCACAGTGGCACAGAGATGCACCAGCGGATTACTGCGGAATGGGATCACCTGAGTGCGGCCATCCAGAGACACTATCTGGTAGAACTGCGGCAAGTTGAAATTGATAAAGCTTGAGCCATAGGTGAAACGGTCATGAGAAGAGGAGTAGAAACGGCTAACGTCCCGAACCAGATCTTCTTTACTGCCTTCGCAATGGTGGTAAACCTCAACCCGGTTGGCCTCATCAAGGATATAGATGTTGAAACCCACGTCATCATTGCTGCTGTCTTCAAAAAAGAACTGAATAATCCCTTCACTGGCGTAACCGTCAATCACCGCCGGTAAATGAGCCTGATCGGTTTGTACCTTGACGGATAAACCATGCAATTTGTTGTTGGAGATCGCACCATAGAATTCGATGGCGTTTTCCAGTTTCTGTACCGAAACGCTCAGACGCTCGAAGAAGAGTCCCCAGGTCTGACCGGCAACGCGCACCGCTTTAAAGCGGCCCGGTTCCAGACGTTTACTCGACAGGCGCAGTTCGATGCACTCCGAGACCAACTGCTGGATGCGGGTGCGGATAAGCCCACGTAAATGCTGGCTATAACAGAATACTTCCACTGATTCCGGTGGTGCGGCATCCTGATGCATTTTGCCCAAAATGGTTTTCAGCGCTTCAAGTACTGCCTGTTCACCGCTGAAATGCAGAGTTCGTACTTCATTCCATGAGTTGCGGTAAAGCAAATCTATACTGCCTACCAGGCATTGCTGCTGCTGGCCAAAACTGAATACATCCAGTTTACGGAAGTCGAAATGCACCACCTGATTGCGGAAAGCCGCAGTGGGATCGTGTTCGAGGTTAACGATGATCGCCAGATGGCGAATTTCACAGGGGCTGTACAACGCTTTTGGCGTCGGTGCCGCCAGACGCAGCGGGAAGTGATGCGAAACATCGGCCACCAGTTCACGCAGCTTGGCGATGTCACACAGGTTGCCACTTTTAATATGCAGTCTTGTGGTGGGAGTCAGTAAACCGTTGAAATAGGCCCAGGCCACCAGCTTATTCAGATAGCGGTTATATTCCAGCGGCTGATGGCTGACGATCGACTCCATCGACGGCGACCGGTTATACAGATACCAGCCAGTGCGGTTGGCGCGGCCAATCGGTACATGGATGAAGGTCAAATCACTCTCTGACAGGTCAGGAGAAATTTGCGGGTTCACCAGCGTGACCTTGCCCGGCAGCGCTTCAAAGGCGGCGTACAATTTACGGGTCAGCACGCCGATATCCTGCGGGCTGGCGCTGACGCTTAAATTGTTGCGACGGGCGAAGCGGATCAGATTGCGGTAGCTTTGCATCATCGCATCCAGCAGTTCGTTATGCGCTTCGCGCACCCGCTCGATTTTCCAGTTGGCGCGGTTATCCAGAATCGCCAGACGCTCTTCGCTCCAACCCCATTCACTCACCAGTTGACTGAGGATCTCACGACGCCAGCCTACAGAGGCACGGGCACGGGAGAGCTTTTCACACACTTTCAGATAGAAACAGCGGCGGACCAGATCAAGACGCGTGGTGTCTTCGATTTGGGTCAGATAGCGGGTTACGCGATCGAGCATCATGCAGTATGAGTCGAGGCCAAAGCAGACAATTTCGCCCTGATGCAGACGCCTTTTGATGTCCATCGCCAACAGAGAAGTATTCGGGTATTCCCACGAATAGGCCTCTAGCAGCAAGGTTTTGAGTACGGCTTTATAAGGCGAATCGATACTTTTATACAGTTGCCACAGGCTGGCACCGAAATACTCTTCGGCCGATAGCGTGCTGAGCCCGCCGAGATCCAACCACTCGTTAGGTGTCAGTGCACCCTGTGCGTAAAGCGACAGTACATATTCGTCGTAGTGGCCCTCTTCTTCACCCGGCACCATATTCCACAGAATACGTTTTCCGGCCAAACGCACGGCAGTACGGTAAAACTCATCCAGTAACAGAATATGCTGTGTTGAACCACAGTCTTCACCACCGAGGCTGCCACTTTCATTATGGCGGAAGCGGTTTTCGTCAATCAGGAAGAAGCTGACTTCCACGCCAAGTGACGCGGCCCATTTTTCCAACAGGCTGCATTTTTGCTGTAAGCGGTTGCGTTCTTCGTTGTCGAGCCAGGACTGGTGACACACCCAGATGTCGAGATCTGAGGTATTGCTCTGACCAATAGATGAGGTGCTGCCCATTGAGTAAACGCCGGTGATAGGCAACTCGCCTTTCGCCATTGTTTCAAAGGGGCTGCCCCATTTATCTGAAAGATCAGCAAGATAGGTAGTCTGAGTATCATCAGGCGTGAAGATGCAGACGCCGTGTGGAACCTTGCCGTCAAGGTAGCCTGGCATCAGAGGGTGATGGTGATGTAGTAAAACTGGCAGAAGACTGTAGACCTGTTGGAAAGCCGGTCCCATGGCCGCTAAAGCGCGATCCACGCGTAACTGGTTTATCGCATCCAATCTCTGCTTCAGTGTCTCGATGTAGAGGTACAAGACTTTTCGCCTGATTTTCCAGTGTCTAGAAAAAACCCCGTTCCAAAACCGTCATTTATCGTAAAAAAAGAAATTAGTTGACGGTTAAATGCTGGAAACGTGATCAATTTAACACCTTGCTGATTGACCGTAAAGGAAGTAACGCACCACAATTATTCTTCCACTACTTTACACTTTACTTCCTGATCACGGATGTAACAAATTCCTTTTGTGCCCGTTCCCCTCCTTTGACTATGGCTTCTTACGCTGACAGCTTTCCTATGTCGGTGGTAGGATGGTCAGTGAATCAGTAAAACGGTAACAAGCATGTTAGACAAAATCATTCGAATTGCTACCCGACAGAGCCCTCTGGCTTTGTGGCAGGCACAATATGTTCAAAGCCAATTAATGGCGTTCCATCCCGGTTTGCAGGTTGAACTGGTGCCGATGGTGACGCGTGGCGACGTCATTTTGGACACTCCCCTGGCAAAAGTCGGTGGCAAAGGTTTGTTCGTTAAAGAACTCGAAATGGCCATGCTCGATGGCCGGGCGGATATCGCCGTGCACTCGATGAAAGATGTGCCGGTTGAATTCCCCGAAGGATTGGGTCTGGTGACGATTTGTGAACGCGATGATCCACGTGACGCCTTCGTATCGAATCATTTCGATAATCTCTCTGCCCTGCCAGCAGGCAGCATCGTTGGGACGTCAAGCCTGCGTCGTCAGTGTCAGTTGCGCGAACAACGCCCCGACTTGGTGATCCGCGATTTACGCGGCAACGTTGGCACCCGTCTGGGTAAACTCGACAACGGCGACTACGATGCCATTATTCTGGCGGTTGCCGGTCTGAAACGTCTGAATTTGCAAGACCGCATGCGCGTGGCGCTGTCGCCGGAAGAGTGTCTTCCAGCCGTTGGACAGGGCGCCGTCGGCATCGAATGCCGTCTTGATGATCATTATACCCGCGAATTGCTGGCACCTCTGGCACACCGTGAAACCACGCTGCGCGTTTTGGCCGAACGGGCGATGAATATGCGCCTTGAAGGGGGTTGCCAGGTACCGATTGGCAGCTACGCTGAAGTGAATGGCGATAAGATCTGGTTACGCGCGCTGGTTGGCGCACCCGATGGCAGCCAGATGGTGCGCGGCGAACGTCGCGGTAACACGGCCGATGCAGAACGACTGGGCGTTGAGTTGGCCGAAGAGCTACTGGCTAAGGGCGCACGTGAGATCCTACATGAGGTTTATCAGGGAAATCCTCCACGATGACGATATTGGTAACCCGCCCCTCCCCCTTTGGAGAACAGCTTGTCAGTCGGTTGCGCACGCTTGGCCGGGTTGCCTATCACTCACCGTTGATAGATTTTGGGCCAGGCGACGGACTCGCAAGCCTGCCGAACCTGCTATCCTCATTAAATCAGCAAGATCTGGTGTTTATCCTGTCTCAGCACGCAGTGAAATACGCCGATCGCGCTTTGCAGCAATCACAGCAGAATTGGCCTGAAAACGTCCATTACTATGCGATTGGCCGCACGACGGGTTTGCTTTTCCACCGCATGAGCCGTCTTTCTGTGGTCTATCCTCATGATGGCGAAACCAGCGAAAGCCTGTTGCAACTGCCGGATTTACAGAATCTGGCAGGCAAAAAAGCCCTGATCCTGCGCGGCAATGGCGGCCGGGAGCTGCTGGCAGAAACGCTCCGCCAACGCGGGGTTGAGGTCATTTATTGCGAATGTTACCAGCGTAGCCCGATTTTTTATGACGGCAGTGAGCAAAGTTCTAGCTGGCAGCGCGCAGGCATTTCGACACTGGTCGTCACCAGTGGCGAAATGTTACAACTTCTTCATACGTTAGTTCCTGAATACTACCGTGACACCTGGTTACTGCGCTGTAGCCTGGTAGTGGTCAGCGAACGTTTAGCGGCCCTCGCCCGCCAATTAGGCTGGAGCGACATCCGGGTCGCTGAAAACGCAGATAATGATGCGCTGATCCGCGCATTAAAATAACCTGACTAAGGGATGTGCCAAGATGACGGAACAAAAAAATCCTTCCGCACAGGATGATGTGATCACCCCTGCGGCTGAGAGCCCCCAACAGCCAGATGTTGATTCCCGTGACCAACAGCAAGATGAGCAAATCAACCAGCTGCGTAAAAGACAGCGGACCGCTCCTGTGCTCGGTGCCATCGCGATTGTGCTGGTCATCGCGCTGGGCGCGGGCCTCTATTATCACGGGCACCAGCAGACAATCAGGCAAACGGCAGCCGTTGATGAATTGCAGGATCAACTGATCGCCTTGCAAAAAAGTCAGCAACAGGACAAACAGCAAATTGCCACCCTGCACGGTGAGCAGGATAAATTGCAGCAGGCCAGCGAACGTCAGCAAGCGTCGTTTAGCCGCCAGTTGAACGAATTACAGGATAAAGTTGCCAGCATTTCTGGTAGCGATGCTAAAACCTGGATGCTGGCTCAGGCAGATTTCCTGGTGAAACTTGCCGGACGTAAATTGTGGAGCGATCAGGATGTCACTACGGCAGCCGCGCTATTGAAAAGCGCCGACGCCAGCCTGGCCGACATGAACGACCCGAGCCTGATTGAAGTCCGCCGTGCGCTCAATGAAGATGTCTCTACCCTATCCTCCGTCGCGCAGGTCGATTTCGACGGTATCATTCTAAAAGTGAACCAGTTGTCTAATCAGGTCGATAACCTTCGTCTGGCCGATAATGACAGCGATGAAGCGCCAATGGACGATGACGGCACCAGCTTGTCAGGCTCACTCGCCGAATGGCGCCAGAACTTGTCCAAAAGCTGGCACAACTTTATGTCGGATTTCATTACAGTCCGTCGCCGTGACAGCAGCGCGGAGCCTCTGCTGGCACCGAATCAAGATGTCTATCTGCGCGAGAATATCCGTTCACGTCTGCTGATTGCCGCTCAGGCGGTGCCGCGCCATCAGGATGAGATCTACAAACAATCCCTCGAGTCGGTATCGACCTGGGTACGCGCTTATTTCGATACCAGCGACCCGTCGACCAAGGCTTTCCTTGAAGAAGTCGATAATCTCAGTCAGCAGTCCATTTCAATGGATGTTCCCGATCAGCTGAAGAGTCAGCCAATGCTGGAAAAACTGATGCAATCCCGGGTGCGTAATCTGCTTCAGCAGCCCGCAGCCTCTGCTCAGGGGGAATAACGCATGTTAAAGATTTTTGTGTTATTCATTATCATCATTGCCGGAATTGTCGTCGGACCCATGCTCGCCGGGCATCAGGGCTATGTATTAATCCAGACGGACAACTATAACGTTGAAACCAGCGTCACCGGTCTGACCATTATGTTTGTGGTGTTGATGCTGGTGCTGTTTTTCATTGAGTGGATATTGCGCCGCGTTTTCCGTACAGGGGCACGCACCCGCGGCTGGTTTGCCGGCCGCAAAAGCTCCAAAGCGCGTAAACAGACACAGGCCGCCATGCTGAAACTGGCAGAAGGCGACCATCGCCAGATGGAAAAGCTGTTAGCACGTAATGCTGACCATGCTGAACAGCCAGTCGTCAATTATCTGCTGGCCGCCGAAGCCGCCCAGCAGCGCGGTGACAATATTCGCACCAACCAGTATCTGGAACGCGCGGCTGAAATCGCCGACACCGACCAGATGCCGGTGGATATCACCCGGGTGCGCATTCAGTTGGCGCAGGGAGAAATTCACGCCGCTCGCCATGGTGTGGACCGTCTGATTGGTCAGTCGCCACGTCATCCGGAGATCCTGCGTCTGGCCGAACAGGCTTATTTGCGTACCGGTGCTTACGGTTCATTGCTGGAGATCCTGCCTTCCATGTCCAAAGCGGGTATTCACGACGACGAAGAGCTGCGTGTGCTGCAAGAACAAGCCTACATCGGCATGATGAACCAGATGATGGCGGAAGAAGGCAGTGAGGGTCTGAAGCGCTGGTGGAAAGATCAGAACCGCAAAACCCGTCATGAAGTTGCCCTGCAGGTCGCGATGGCTGCACATCTGATTGAATGCAACGATCAGGATCTGGCGCAGGAAGTGATCCTCGACGGGTTAAAACGTCAGTACGATGAACGTCTGATCGCCATGATGCCGAAGCTGCGTTCTGGCAATCCTGAACAGCTGGAAAAGACCTTACGTCAGATCATCAAACAGAATGGTCCCACACCGCTGCTCAACAGCACACTAGGCCAATTGCTGATGAAGCATGGCGAGTGGTTGCAGGCCTCGGAAGCTTTCCGTGAAGCGCTGAAACAACGCCCTGATGCCTATGATTATGCCTGGCTGGCCGATGCCCTCGATAAGCTGCATAAACCCGCAGAAGCTGCTGAGATGCGTCATAAAGGGTTGATGCTGACTCTGAATAATTCACAGGAGCAGTAACTTCTCGCTCACTGTCTAAAAGCTCCTTCGGGAGCTTTTTTTATAGGCAAAAAAAAACACTTGCCGGATGGCAAGTGTCGAAAACAATCAGGTCATGGACAACAGGGGCAGTGCCTCACTCAACGTTTTGCCTGCTGGTTGATAAATACCTGATGAGAGGTGTTTATCGGGCAGATAGACAATAGGCACTATAAATTGGCTCTGCATCATTCCCAGTTTTATGAAGCCGGATGGCAAACATAGGAGGTGGAATGAGCATCTACATAACGGGTAGTGCAGGACGCGTGCCATATTGCGGCTTCTTTGGCTCTCGAATAAAAAAATAAATTAACCTATTGATTTTTATCACTTAATCACCCTCTTTATTGAGAGGGATCGCTGGCTCATCAAAAGCAGCACAAAACAAAAATCGACTTAACACCAATTAGTGTTGCCTGTCAGAGACAGCCTGTCCGATCTGAGAATAATGCTTTTATTTTCATGCAGCTGAATGTCACCGCACGACGACAACCAAAAGGCGAAATGTCGGTTCTGAGCAACAATAAGGGAATGGAAGGATATAGAGCAAATTGCAGACGAAAAAAAACCTGCTTTTGAAAGCAGGTTTTCTTCGAATTGGTCGGCGAGAGAGGATTCGAACCTCCGACCCACTGGTCCCAAACCAGTTGCGCTACCAAGCTGCGCTACTCGCCGATGTCGTGCATCTTACTACTTATTGACGCTAACTGCATCATTTAAATGCTTTTTGTGTGTGGTGCGAAGGGAGGGACTCGAACCCTCACATCCAAAGGACACTAACACCTGAAGCTAGCGCGTCTACCAATTCCGCCACCATCGCATGTCACATTCACAAAATCATTTAAAAAATTTGGGGTGGCTAATGGGGCTCGAACCCACGACAACTGGAATCACAATCCAGGGCTCTACCAACTGAGCTATAGCCACCATTTCAAACTTTTCTACATCGTGGACTGCTTAACTTCAAACATGACCACCGCAACTCTAGCGCAAACTAATGGTGCGCCCGACAGGATTCGAACCTGAGACCTCTGCCTCCGGAGGGCAGCGCTCTATCCAGCTGAGCTACGGGCGCTTAGCGCCGTTGCGGGAGGGGATACTACGGTTTTCATGCCACCCTGTCTAGTGCTTTTTATTGGAAAAGTTTCGCTTGGCTGCTCTTTGTCCAATACGCGCTAAAAATAGGCATCTCACACTCTCCTCCCTATGACTTATGACGTTATTTTGTCTTTTCAGCCGTCAGGGAAGCGTGCCTGTTCATCCCGAGACCAAAGTATATCAGGCTGATCGCTGCGATGAAAATCCCACCCACCAGCAAAGAAATGCGGGTATCGGGGTTAATTGCCATCCCGACTAATACACAGGCGAGGAAAGCCAGCGTCAGATAGTTGGTATAAGGGAACAGAATCGACTTGAATGGATGGTCTTTGAGCTTCTCCGCGTGGGCCTCACGAAAACGCAGCTGACTAATCAGTACCACGAACCACGGCACCATGCCCGGCAAGACAGAGGCGCTGTAGACATAGACAAACACCTGCTCAGGATTAGGGATAAGGTAGTTAAGGCAAGAGCCGATCAGCAGAACCGCAATGGAGAGAGCAATGCCATAAACCGGCACGCCGCTTTTAGACACACTGCCGAGAAACGCCGGCACCTGTCGATTCTTTGCCAGTGCGTAAAGCATGCGCCCACAGCTGTACATTCCGCTGTTACAGCCAGACAGTGCCGCCGTCAATACCACGAAGTTAATAATCCCTGCGGCAGCAGTGATACCAATTTTGGCGAAAGTCAGTACGAACGGGCTACCATGTGTCCCCATTTCATTCCATGGGAAGATGGTGATAATAACGAAGATCGCGCCAACGTAAAAAATCAGGATACGCCAGAGGATGTTGTTGATGGCACGCTTGAGGGTCACCTGCGGGTTTTTCGCCTCACCGGCGGTGATCCCAACCAGTTCCACGCCCTGGTAGGACGCCACGACAATACAGAGCGCAAACAGGAAGCCTTTCCAGCCGCCGGCAAAGAAGCCGCCGTGTGCCGTCAGATTAGCAAAGCCAACCGGCTCACCATGGTTGCCAAAACCGAAGAAAATAACCGCCAGACCGACCACAATCATCACAATAATGGTGGTGATTTTGATCAACGCAAACCAGAACTCCATCTCGCCATACAGCTTTACTGCTGCCAGGTTAGCCGCTGCGACAATCGCGACTGCTGCCAGAGCCGGTATCCACTGTGGTAAATCAGGGAACCAATACTGGGCATAAACCCCAATGGCGGTAATTTCAGAAATACCTACCGCTATCCACATGAACCAGTAGCTCCATGCGGTCAGATAACCGTAGTAAGGACCGAGATATTTATGCGCATACACAGCAAAGGAACCAGCAACCGGTTCAAGATGCAGCATTTCGCCCATTGCGCGCATGATGAAGAAGACGAAGACACCCGCCAGTATATAAGCCAGTAACACTGACGGCCCCGCCCATTTCAGGGTACTGGCTGCGCCCATAAACAGACCAACACCAATCGTCCCGCCTAACGCGATCAGTTCTATATGCCGGGCCTCTAGCCCGCGGTGTAGTCCACCCTTTTCTTCTTCACTTGCCATAGATCCTCAATTTTCTCGTGGTTGTGTTTGCCTTCCGGAGTAAACGGAATGTTATTTTTATAGTCTGCTTCCCCGAACGGGGCGCCAAAACGGGCAGTATGGTTTCGTATTTTGTGATCAGTTGCAAACCACAAATCTGAAAGCTGCGGTTTAGCTGGCAACAGGCGTTGAAAATAGCGGCAAGGGAAGTGCGAAAACGAGAGGTAGCGCGCCATACTTTTTATGGCGCGGAAATATCAGAGACGACCAGTGTAATGATAACGCAGATATTTAAGCAGTTTGAGCTGGCGGCCAAGGCGGCTGGGTTGGCATATCAGGCGGTAAAGCCACTCAAGTCCCAGTTTTTGCCAGATTTTGGGTGCCCGTTTCACATGGCCGGTGAATACGTCATAGGTGCCGCCAATACCCATGTATAGAGCATTGGGGTGCACTTCACGACAATCCCGCATCAGGATCTCCTGCTTCGGCGAGCCCATTGCCACGGTGACAATCGCGGCATTGCTGGCTTTCACCCGCTCAAACAGCGACACCCGCTGCTCGGGAGTAAAGAAGCCGCTCTGGCTGCCGACGATGTTGACGTTCCACTGCGCACGCAGTTTCGCTTCGGTTTGCTCCAGCACATCAGGTTTTCCGCCAATCAGAAACACCGGCGTCCCTTCCTGCCCGGCCCGCTGCATCAGCCCTTCCCATAGGTCAGCACCGGCAATGCGAGATACTTTGGCCTGTGGGTATTTCCGGCGAATCGATCGCACAATACTGATTCCATCAGCATATTTATATTCTGCGTGCCCGATGAGTTCAGCAATATCTGGCTGGCTCTCTATTGTCAGGACTTTTTCCGCATTGATCGCAACCAGTGCACCCGTTTTCACCCTCTGCCCAACAAACAGGTAGTCAAGGAACTGACCCATGTCGCGAAAGCCCCACAGGTCGATGCCACGGATTGAATATATTGGAATATTATTATCTGAATTCATGAATGTTCCTGCGACGACGAGTGCGCCGTTGGGATCCCTTCGGTATTGATGGTGTTAACGATACGGGACGGGTGCGGACGAATCAGCCCGACGGCGTCAAAAAGCCAGTACAACAGCTTTGCCATGATCAGGCATGCGCCGAAGATCAGGCAGAAAAAGACCACGCGTGAAAAGAAGGAGTCCACTCCTTCGCGGGCCAGCACGATCATATTAAATACTGCACCGAAACAGAAGCTCTGCAAAATCGCCGCTTTGTAGCGATTTCTCTCTGCTTTACCCAGTTCGTACAACCAGTCGAACCATTTGATGATTAGCCCTACCGCTACAGCCCCGAGGGGAATAAACCAAGCGCCCCCCATTATTACCAGAGAACCGATAAGCGTCGGAGAGATAGCCAGACCGGAATGGTTATTGAGCACTTCCCAGGTAAAATAGTTGGCCGAGTTGAGCACTACGCTCGGCCTGCCAGGCCACAGCCAGCTTGGAATAAACACATAGAAATCACGAATGATCGGCGCGAGTCCCTGGAAGCTGATTTTGTCGTAATTTTGCAGCAGCAGGCCGAGGTTTTCCCATGGCGAGAACGTATCGCGGGTCAGATAGAGGAAAGTATAGAACGCCTCCGGCCCGTTAACGTTCATGCCATAGCGCTTCAGCGCCAGCCAGAACATCCCCACGATAGCCATAACACCGGCCACCGCCAGCATCCACAGCGAGATCCAGCCCCGCACGATACCGATAAACAGGAATAGGGCGAAAGCGATAATGATATTGGCCCGCGTGCCACCGACGATCACATAGGTCAACAGGCCAAAAGCCACCGTGCTCATCAGGAAAAACAGCCAGCTACGGCTATTCTGCCGCAGGAAGTAGACCACCAGCATGGCCGGAATAAAGAAGTAGAAAAAACGCTTAAGCGCCACGCCGGAGACCTCACTGGAGAAGATCTGGCTGTAGGACTTCAGTTTGAATAACAGAAAACCATTGTGCAGGAAGAAAATCGACACCGTAACAATCGCTACCAGCGCCAGCAGGATCCACGTCAGATGGGTTTCAACCCGGTTCATGGTGAACAGTGGAGCCCTGGGTGTCGCCGAAGGCGCTTTCAGGCGGGTTTTGTAACTCACATAGTAGATGCCATAGAAGCAGGTCGCAGCCAGCATCGCCTGCAGCAGATACTCCACCGGCACCACTTGCACGTCAAAACGGAACACTAACAGGCAGGTCAGTGGAAAACCGAAGTAGAATGTCAACAGATAGAGCATGGAAAAGAAGACGTTGAAGTTAAACCGGACGCGGCGAAACTCTTTGTAGGTGAGAGTCAGGATGAAAATCAACGAAAAGGCATAGACCACACAGAGGCCGCCGAACTGGGCCAGTGTCATGATGGTGTTCCTGTGGCCAGGTTTAGCGCCTGTTGCCATCCGGCAATATAATTAGGATTAAAGAAGGCAATATTCTCACGGTCCGTGCTCAGTAACTGACGGCGGGCTTCAGCAACGGTGGCGGTATCCAGTGCATCGCCATAAAACAGTACCGGCAGATGCTGCTCCGCTAAATCCTGCCAGAAAGGGTTTTTACGGCTGACTATAAAAGGCACACCAAACTGAATCAGCAGACATAAGGTCCCGATCCCCTGCTGGCGGTCAAAAATGAAATATCCCAGGGAGCAGCGGCGGAGCATGTTCAAGTACTCATCAAACGCCATAGCCTCGGTCAGTAATTCCACCTTATCCGCAGGAAACAGGTTCAGCGCTGCGGCCCGAACCAGCTCAATATAGGATTGGTTGTTGGCCGGATATCCCATCGGAATAATTACGCGGATATCAGTGCCGAACTGCTGATGCAGCGCGTTTAGCGCTTCAATATGCCGGTTGCTGGTGTCGCCAGAATTGCCGACCAGAACGGTCATCGGGCCCGTTTTTTCAGGCTGGTCAGCAGGCTGAGTCAGTGCCGGATCCATACGCGTCGGAAAATAAAGCAACGATGAGGCCACCCGCGGATGCCGCTGATGATAATGAATCAGATCGCCGCGCGTACCGAAAACGTGTCCAACGCGCCCCTGAGCAATACGCCGCAGCAGATAAAACAGACGAAACTTCAGGCTGCCCGACGCTTCATACAGATCCGCCCCCCATATATGCCAGCACACCTGCCGCGCTTTAATTTTGCCGCTCAGCAAAGCCAGCCACAACGTCGGATTAAATTGCCCGTGCAGCAAGAAACGCTGGCTGCGGTCTTGCTGCGCACGGGCGATCACGGCCTGCGCCAGACTTTTTTTATCTGGATAGACGTCAATGTGTAACCGGGTAAAGGGCGCAAAAGCCGCGCTGTCTGCAGCAGCGACCATAAAATGGCGGATTTGCTCCGGCGGCGCGCACTCAGCCAGCACGTCATTGAAGAAGCGCAGTACGGTAAGGTTATGGTGCGGGATATCAGATCCCAAAACGTGAATCAGGGTTGTCATGCTCGTCTGCGATAGATAACAAAAACGGCGCTGCACAGGGTGAAATAGACGATGTACGTCGCCATGTAGGCCTGCGCGGCCCCTAAAGAACCGTGTAACGGGATCAGCCAGTGTGCGAAACCGGTCAGCAGTAAAAACTGGCTGATTTCAGTTAGCACATAAAAGCGCAGTGACGCTTTGGCAATCACCAGATACCCAAAAACATAGGACCCCACTTTCAGCACGTCGCCGACCAGTTGCCAGGCAAAGAGATCGCGCATGGCAGTGAACTGGTGGGAAAACAGCAACCAGATAGCAAAATCGCGCAGCAGCCATACTATAAAGCTGGCACAGGCCACTGCGGGGATCACAAATTTCAGCGACTTAACGATTTCGCGAGAAATCGCCTGTTTGTCAGTCAGGCGCGACAACGTCGGCAACAGGTAAACGCTGAAAGAGGCGGTGATAAATTGCAGATAGGCATCTGAAATGCTGCTGACACCCTGCCAAATTCCCACGTCGTCCCAGCTGTAATTTTTGGCCAGCAGGTTTCGCATCATCACATACGCGACAGGCAGCGTCACCGAAGTGATCAACGCCATAATGGTGAACTTACCCAGATGGCTGGCAATGGCGCGGTCCCAGCCAAGCCGCAGGAAATGCAGCGGGAAAGGCTGACGGCGCCATAACATCACCCCGGCAGGCAGTACCACCAGCGCAGGTACCAGTGCCAGACCAGCCAGCGCGCCTTCATAGCCGCCCAACCAGAAACAGAGCAAATAGGCCAGTAAACCAATCAGGCTGCCCCCAATCACCGCCAGCGCGTTGCCGCGGGCATCACGATAACCCTTGAGAATGGCCTGAAAGTAGTTGGCGTAAGCGATGCCCATTTGAATCAGCCCAACCGCACGGATCACTGGCTGAAAATCAGCATGACCAAACAGCCCGACGCTTATTGGTCCCGCCGCCAGCAGGAAAATCACCGCCAGCAACGTGGAGAAACCTAAAATCAGGCTGGATGCCGTGCCCAGTACCGCTTTCAGCCGTTCCGGATCCTGATGATGCTCGGCCACGTATTTGGTCACGCCATTAAAGATACCGGCGCCGGACAATACGCCCAGCACCGTGACCATCTGGCGGAAATTACCGGCCTGACCAACACCGCTCGGGCCAAAGGCCACCGCCAACAATTTCACCACCAGCAGACCAGCGGCGATTTTTATCAGCGTAGAGCCCGCCGTCCAGACCGAAGCCTTTGCCAGAGACATATCAGGCGAAGTATTTCAGCATGGCGCTGATGACGGTCTGCTGGATCTCATCCGTCATGTTATAAAACAGCGGTAGACGCACCAGGCGTTCGCTCTCTTTGGTCGTGAAGCGGTCTTCACCATTGAAACGGCCAAAGCTCTCTCCCGCCGGGCTGGCGTGCAGGGGGATATAGTGGAAGACCGTCAGAATATCGGCGGCTTTCATGTGCGCAATAAACGCATCCCGGTCTTCAATATCGTTCAAACGGATGTAGAACATATGCGCGTTCTGCACGCAACCCTGCGCAACGGTCGGCAACGTGATTCGCCCCGCCTGCGCCAACGTTTGCAGTGTCTCATTGTAGTTATGCCACAGCGCCAGACGGCGCTGATTGATCTCTTCAGCAGCCTCAAGCTGGCCCCACAGATAGGCGGCCTGCAAATCTGACATCAGATAGCTTGAACCAATGTCGCGCCAGGTGTATTTATCCACCTGACCACGGAAGAACTGACTGCGGTTTGTGCCTTTTTCCCGGATGACTTCGGCACGGTCGACCAATTTTTGGTCATTGATCAACGTCGCCCCCCCCTCACCACCGGAGGTGTAATTTTTGGTTTCATGGAAGCTGAAACAGCCAATGTGGCCGATGGTGCCCAGCGCTCTGCCTTTATAGGTCGACATCACGCCCTGCGCTGCATCTTCCACCACAAAAAGTTGGTATTTTTCAGCAAGTTGCATGATGCAATCCATCTCGCAGGCGACGCCCGCGTAGTGCACAGGAACGATGACGCGGGTTTTATCAGTGATTGCCGCTTCGATCAGCGTCTCATCGATGTTCATGGTGTCCTGGCGGATATCCACAAAGACGATTTTTGCACCGCGCAGCACAAAGGCATTGGCCGTCGAGACGAAAGTGAAACTTGGCATGATCACTTCGTCGCCCTCTTTGATGTCGAGCAACAGCGCGGCCATCTCCAGAGACGCGGTACAGGATGGCGTCAGCAACACTTTGGCGCTGCCGAAACGCTGCTCGAACCACTGCTGACAACGCAGCCCAAAGCCACCGTCACCACACATTTTTCCGCTGCTCATGGCTGAGCGCATGTGGTCAATTTCAGTGCCGACAACCGGCGGCGAGTTAAAAGGGATCATTTGTTCACCTGTACAGCCAATATGCCGAGTGAGAGAGTTTTCCCCCACTGGCGAGATAAAGATTAAGGGCGGCGAGGTTGCCGGTTTGCGTCGCGACATGTAAGCGTGAGATGCCATTTGCCGCACACCACTGTTTTGCCTCTGCCATCAGTTGTTTACCGACGCCATGCCCCTGCCATGCAGGCAGAACGGCCAGCAGGCCAATGCGGGCCTCGCCGGATGCCGTCTGGCGCAGGGTGACAAAGCCCTGGAGTTGACCGGAAGGCTCTTTTACCAATAACGCGAGATGGTCAAACGTGCCCAGCACCGCCTTTTCTGCCCACAGCGCATAGAAGCGTTCACTGGCCCCGGGTTGATACCACGGGGCGCGAAAGCGGCTCAAGCAAAATGCCTCGCCCGCCGCAGCGCCGATCAACGCGATATCCTCTCCAGTAGCAATCTGTGCACTGCCGGATACCTGCGAGGCATCGTCAACGCTAATACACAGATCAATTTCACCTTCGACCAGCCGAAACCCACGGGCCTGCAGCATGTCGAGCAGCAGGGTATCGTCAGCGTTCACTTTAGCCTGCACTCTGGCAAACGCAGCAAACGCTGTTTCCGGGAGGGCTTCCGCGGCAGGATCCGCGTGCAGTTTCGCCGTGCTCAGACCGAAAAATTCACTTTCCCATTCGAGAGGTTCGAGCCTGCCGCAGAGTTGCATGTCGGTCTCCGGTCGGTGATTAACGCCAGACGCCTTTGGTATCAACAATCCATAACTGATGGATCTGATCCGCTGGGATCGCTTTGAAAATCTGATGATCGACGAGCATGACCAGCAGATCGGCATTTTGCAATGCGTCCTCTACCGTATGCAGGCTCACTTTATCGTCCAGAGCCGCAGGCAGATGGTGAACGTGCGGTTCTACCGCCCAGGTTTCACCCGCGTGCCAGTCAGCAATTAACCGGGTCACTTCAACGGCCGGGCTTTCACGCAGGTCATCAATATTGGGTTTAAATGCCAGCCCAAAGCAGGCGATTTTTGCCTCAGAAGCGCGCTTGCCGGTCGCCGTGAGACAATCCGCCAGCGCCGATTTCACGCGGTCCACCACCCAGTGCGGTTTGCTGTCATTCACTTCACGCGCCGTTTTTATCAGCCGTGCCAGATCCGGGTTCTGCGCGACGATAAACCAGGGGTCGACCGCGATACAGTGCCCGCCCACGCCGGGGCCTGGCTGGAGAATATTCACCCGCGGATGGCGGTTGGCCAGGGCAATAAGTTCCCAAACGTTAATGCCCCTGTCTCTTATACACATCTCCGAGCCCACGAGACAGGCAGAAATCTCGT
>CAMLBO010000006.1 GCA_946478305.1 uncultured Enterobacterales bacterium | reverse complement strand
AGTCGTCGGCAGCGTCAGATGTGTATAAGAGACAGGCGGCAATGCAAAACTTGCTCGACGGCGTTCGCGCCCGCCTGCCACTGGCGGCAGACGCTGAGATCACCATGGAAGCCAATCCGGGCACGGTCGAAGCCGATCGCTTCAGCGCTTACCAGCGCGCCGGTGTGAACCGCATCTCCATTGGTGTGCAAAGTTTCAATGCACAGAAACTGGAGCGTCTGGGACGCATTCACGGCCCGGATGAAGCCAAGCGTGCCGCATATCTGGCGACGGACCTGAATCTCCGCAGTTTTAATCTCGATTTAATGCACGGATTACCGGATCAGACGCTGGAAGAAGCGCTGGACGATCTGCGTCAGGCGATTGCACTCAATCCGCCCCATCTGTCGTGGTATCAGTTGACGATCGAACCCAACACCCTGTACGCCTCGCGCCCGCCAAAACTGCCGGATGACGATGCGCTGTGGGATATTTTCGAGCAAGGTGACCAGCTGCTGACCGCGGCCGGTTATCAGCAATACGAAACCTCGGCCTATGCCAAACCGGGCTATCAGTGTCAGCACAACCTCAACTACTGGCGTTTTGGGGATTATCTGGGCATCGGCTGCGGCGCCCACGGCAAACTGACTCAGCCCGACGGGCAGATCCTGCGAACGGTGAAAACTAAACATCCGCGCGGCTATATGCAGGGCCGTTATATGGATAAGCAACATGAGGTGGCAACCCGCGAGCTACCGTTCGAATTTTTTATGAACCGTTTCCGGTTGCTTGAAGCGGCGCCGCGTGAAGAATTTGCGATTTATACCGGGCTGGACGAAAGCGTGATCCGCGCTCAGCTAGATGAAGCTATCGTTAAAAACTATCTGCTGGAGACGAATTCACACTGGCAGATCACCCAACATGGGAAACTGTTCCTGAATTCGCTGCTTGAGCTGTTCCTTGACGAGTAACCTCCCTGATTTCATCTAAAAAAAAGCCGCTTGTATTCAACAAGCGGCTTCATGTTCTCTGACGCCTTTCTTTTATATCTCACTCGATATCAAAAATACCGTCATCGTTTCTTCAGCAACAAGAAGATACTGATCACCAGGAACAGCCCGCTTGGCAGCAACGCGCCAAGGACCGGTGGAATACTGTAAACCAGGCTGAGTGGTCCGAAAATCTGGTCCAGCACGTAGAACAGGAAACCAAAGCAGATCCCCGTCACCACGCGTACACCCATTGGTACGCTGCGCAGAGGCCCGAAGATGAACGACAGCGCCATCAGCATCATCACCGCGACTGACAGTGGCGAGAAGATTTTGCTCCACATGTTCAACTGATAGCGTTTGGACTCCTGCCCGCTCTGTTTCAGGTATTTCACATAACTATGTAAACCACTGATCGACAACGCATCCGGATCCAGTGCAACCACGCCCAGTTTGTCTGGCGTCAGGTTGGTTTTCCATTCGCCGGTCAGGGTCTGTGAGCCGGTGATTTGCTTAGGATCGGTCAGGATAGACTCATCCACCTGCGACAGTTTCCACACGCCATTTTCGAATGCTGCCGATGAGGCATAACGTACGGACTGCAGTTTGTTGGCATTGTCAAAGTGATAAATATTAACACCGGTGATCTCGTTGTCGCCCGCCACCCGCTCGATGTAAATAAAGTCTTTGCCATCTTTGGCCCACAGGCCGCTCTGCGTGGAAAGTAACGAACCGCCATACATCTGCTGCGCACGATAATTACGTGCCATCTGTTCACCCTGCGGCGCGACCCACTCACCAATCGCCATGGTCAGTAACACCAGCGGAATGGCGGTTTTCATGACGGAAGAGGCAATCTGCATGCGGGTAAAGCCCGAGGCCTGCATCACTACCAGTTCACTGCGGGTCGCCAAGGTGCCAAGGCCAAGCAGCGCGCCCAGCAGGGCCGCCATCGGGAAGAAAATCTCAACGTCTTTCGGCACACTGAGCAGGGTATAAATACCTGCACCTGAGGCCGAATAGGCCCCCTGCCCAACTTTACGCAGTTGGTCGACAAATTTGATGATGCCGGACAGCGACACCAGCATGAATAAGGTCATCATGATGGTGTTGAAAATAGTGCGGCCGATATACCGGTCTAAAACTCCAAACATCAGGCAGCTCCTCTCAAACGCGCCCGGATTTTACGGACCGGCAGCGTGTCCCACATATTAAGCACCATTGCCAGCACGAAATAGGCCAGGTTGGTAACCCACATCCATATCAACGGGTCGAGCTTATCTTTCGCGCCGTTAGAGCGAAGCGAGCTTTGCAGCAGGAAGAAGATTAAGTAAAGCAGTATGGCGGGCAACATGCTGAGAACACGCCCCTGACGTGGGTTAACCACGCTAAGCGGCACCACCAGCAACGCCATAATAAAGACCGATACCACTAAAGTCAGACGCCAGTGGAATTCAGAGCGGGCATCCGGTTCATTGGATTGCCATAGCTGATGCATCGACATCTGGTCAGAATCGCTTTCATCCACGGCCACCGTCTGATGGCCGATGACCGCCAGATAGTTGGTGAAATCAGTGATACGGAAATCACGTAACAGGGCAGTGCCTTCGTAGCGGGTACCCTGGTCAAGTGTCACCATCTGGGAACCGTCCGGACGCTGCTCCATATGCCCCTTATCGGCAACGACCACCGAAGGACGCTGGTTGCCATTAGGCCGCAGTTGCGCCAGGAAAACGTTGTGGAACTCTTTACCCTTCACGCTACCGACAAACAGCACCGCATTACCGTTCTGTGCCTGCTGGAACTGGCCTTCAACCATGGCCGCCATGCTCGGGTTGGCCTTGGCTTCCGCCAGCACCTCGTCCTGATGTTTTGAAGACCAGGGGCTGACCCAGAACGCATTGATTCCGGCGAAAACAGCGGTGATAACCGCCAGACTGAGAGCAGCAAGGATTAGTGAACGTTTACCGAGACCACAGGCATGCATGACAGTGATCTCACTGTCAGTGTAAAGCTTGCCTAACGTCATCAGTAAGCCAAGGAACAGGCTCAACGGCAGGATAAGCTGCGCCATTTCCGGCACACCTAAGCCCAGCAGAGAAAGGACTAAATTTGTTGGGATATCGCCATCAACCGCCGCCCCAAGAACCCTGACCAACTTCTGACAAAAGAAGATTAACAGCAGGATAAAGAGAATTGCGATTTGGCTCTTGAAGGTTTCCCTAACCAGATATCTAATGATGATCACGCTTAATACGCCTGTGAAAACTTGTCTTTTTGCAGGAAAATCGATAGTTTCATCGCTAATCCGTCATTTATTCTCATCATATGGCAACCTTCACACTAAAGTAGTATTAAAACACCGAGAATTGGGGTGTCCTATAGGAAGATACTTATAGCCGCCAAAATAAAAACTAACGCCGTTCAGGTTAACACAGGTCGTTAACACAGTGACGGGAGATGTCTCCGGCGATCCATTCTAGCCGCAGCCCCCGCCGTTGTCTTTAAGATTCAGGAGAGTGCATGGAGTTCAGCGTAAAAAGCGGTAGCCCGGAAAAACAACGCAGTGCCTGTATTGTAGTCGGCGTTTTTGAACCTCGTCGTCTGTCACCGATTGCCGAGCAGCTCGACAAAATCAGTGACGGTTACATCAGCGCTCTGCTTCGCCGCGGCGAACTTGAAGGCAAAGTGGGCCAGACCCTGTTGCTGCACCACGTTCCAAATATTCTTTCCGAACGCATCCTGCTTATCGGCTGCGGGAAAGAGCGTGAGCTCGATGAGCGTCAGTATAAGCAGGTAATTCAGAAAACCATCAATACCCTGAATGACACCGGTTCAATGGAAGCCGTCTGCTTCCTGACCGAACTGCACGTTAAAGGGCGTAACACCTATTGGAAAGTGCGCCAGGCCGTCGAAACCTCTAAAGAGTCGCTTTATACCTTCGATCAGTTGAAAAGCAACAAAGTCGAACCGCGTCGCCCGCTGCGCAAAATGGTCTTCAACGTGCCAACGCGCCGCGAACTGACCAGCGGCGAACGTGCAATTCAGCATGGCCTGGCGGTTTCTGCGGGTATCAAAGCGGCCAAAGATCTCAGTAATATGCCGCCAAACATCTGTAATGCGGCTTATCTCGCCTCTCAGGCACGTCAGTTGGCGGATGCATTCAGCACTAACATCACGACCCGCGTCATCGGCGAACAGCAGATGAAAGAGCTGGGCATGAATGCCTATCTTGCCGTGGGTCAGGGTTCGAAGAACGAATCATTGATGTCAGTGATGGAATATAAAGGCAATCCTAATCCGGACGCTAAGCCTATCGTGCTCGTCGGCAAAGGTTTAACCTTCGATTCCGGCGGTATTTCCATTAAGCCTGCGGCCGACATGGATGAAATGAAGTACGACATGTGTGGTGCCGCCGCGGTCTACGGCGCCATGCGCGTAGTGGCTGAGCTGAATCTGCCACTCAACGTGATTGGCGTGCTGGCGGGCTGTGAAAACATGCCTGGCGGCCAGGCGTTCCGTCCGGGTGACATTCTGACCACCATGTCCGGCCAGACCGTGGAAGTCCTCAATACCGATGCCGAAGGGCGACTGGTACTGTGCGACGCGCTGACCTACGTCGAGCGTTTTGATCCTGAGCTGGTGATTGACGTGGCTACGCTGACCGGCGCGTGTGTGATTGCCCTCGGCCATCACATCACTGGTTTGCTGTCGAACCACAATCCGCTGGCCCACGAACTGATCGGCGCGTCCGAGCAGTCCGGTGACCGCGCGTGGCGTCTGCCGCTGGCTGATGAATATCAGGAACAGCTGGACTCCAACTTTGCGGATATGGCGAACATCGGTGGTCGTCCGGGTGGTGCTATCACCGCCGGCTGCTTCCTGTCGCGCTTCACCCGTAAATACAGCTGGGCACATCTGGACATCGCTGGTACCGCATGGCGCTCAGGTAAAAACAAAGGCGCGACCGGGCGTCCGGTCGCTCTTTTGTCGCAGTTCCTGCTCAACCGTGCAGGTCTGGATGGCGACGATTAAACCATTTTACTTGCCATTTTGAGCCAGGGCAGTGCTCCTCACCGTCACGTACTACGGGTATGCTCCGGTTCTCGTGCGCTGTCCGAGCCCAAACTGGCTGCGACAATGGGCCTAATCTACAATCTGTGACGCCCAGGGCCGGTTAACGCCGGCCTGTTTTATTCTGGATAACTGATGAAACAAGCCACCTTTTTCCTTATCGATGCGCCTGACCCGGACGGAACCCTGACGTCTCACGAAGCACTGGCCTGCCAGATTGCCGCCGAGCGTTGTCGTGCGGGGAAACGCGTGTTGCTGGCCTGCGAAGATCAGCAGCAGGCAGAACGTCTGGACGAAGCCTTGTGGCAACGTGACTCAAGTCAGTTTGTCCCGCACAATTTAGCAGGCGAAGGGCCGAAGTTCGGTGCGCCGGTTGAGCTGTGCTGGCCGGGAAAACGGGGCAATGCGCCGCGTGATCTGCTGATAAACCTGCTGCCTCAGTTTGCAGATTTTGCTACTGCTTTCCATGAAGTGGTAGACTTCGTCCCTTACGAAGATTCCCTTAAACAACTGGCGCGCGATCGCTATAAAGCCTATCGCAGCGTCGGTTTTACGTTGACCACGGCCACGCCGCCGTCTGTCACTACATCGACCGACTAAAAAACGAAAGCGAAATGGATAAGACATATAACCCGCAAGATATCGAGCAGCCGCTTTACGAGCACTGGGAAGAACAGGGCTACTTCAAGCCACATGGTGATACCAGTAAAGAAAGCTTTGCCATCATGATCCCGCCGCCGAACGTCACCGGTAGCTTGCACATGGGTCACGCTTTCCAGCAAACCATCATGGATGCCATGATCCGTTACCAACGTATGCAGGGTAAAAATACCCTGTGGCAGGCGGGAACAGACCACGCGGGTATCGCCACGCAGATGGTGGTTGAGCGCAAAATTGCTGCCGAAGAGGGCAAAACCCGCCATGACTACGGTCGTGACGCCTTTATTGAAAAAATCTGGGAATGGAAAGCCGAATCAGGTGGCACCATCACCCGCCAGATGCGCCGTCTGGGCGATTCCGTGGACTGGGAGCGCGAGCGCTTCACCATGGATGAAGGCCTGTCCAACGCCGTGCGCGAAGTCTTCGTGCGTCTGTACAAAGAGGATCTGATCTACCGTGGCAAACGCCTGGTGAACTGGGACCCGAAACTGCGCACCGCAATTTCAGACCTCGAAGTGGAAAATCGCGAGTCCAAAGGTTCAATGTGGCACCTGCGTTATCCGCTGGCCGACGGCGCGAAAACCGCTGAAGGCAAAGATTATCTGGTGGTTGCCACCACCCGCCCGGAAACCGTACTCGGTGATACAGGCGTAGCCGTTAACCCGGAAGATCCGCGTTACAAAGACTTGATCGGCAAAGAGATCATTCTGCCGCTAGTTGGCCGCCGCATTCCGATCCTCGGCGACGAACATGCCGACATGGAAAAAGGCACCGGCTGCGTGAAGATAACGCCAGCGCATGACTTTAACGACTATGAAGTCGGTAAACGTCACGGCCTGCCGATGATCAACATCCTGACTTTCGATGGTGATATCCGCCAGATCGCAGAAGTGTTCGACACCAACGGCGAAGAGAGCGATGCATGCAGCAACGCTATTCCGGAGCAGTTCCGTGGCCTCGAGCGCTTTGCTGCGCGTAAAGCCGTGGTCGCTGCTTTCGACGAAATGGGCCTGTTGGAAGAGATCAAACCTCACGACCTGACGGTCCCTTACGGCGACCGTGGCGGTGTGGTGATCGAACCCATGCTGACCGACCAGTGGTACGTGCGCACTGCGCCGCTGGCGAAAGTCGCGGTGGAGGCCGTTGAGCAAGGCGAAATTCAGTTCGTCCCGAAACAGTACGAAAACATGTACTTCAGCTGGATGCGAGACATTCAGGACTGGTGTATTTCCCGTCAGCTCTGGTGGGGACACCGCATTCCGGCGTGGTATGACGCCGAAGGCAACGTGTTCGTCGGTCGTGACGAAGCGGAAGTGCGCAGCGAAAATAATCTGGGCGCAGACGTGGTACTGACCCAAGACGAAGACGTGCTCGACACCTGGTTCTCTTCCGGCCTGTGGACGTTCTCCACGCTGGGCTGGCCAGAGCAGACGCCAGATCTCAAAGCCTTCCACCCTTCAAGCGTAGTGGTCAGCGGCTTCGACATCATCTTCTTCTGGATCGCCCGCATGATCATGATGACCATGCACTTCGTGAAAGATGAAAACGGTAAACCGCAGGTTCCGTTCAATACCGTCTACATGACCGGGCTTATCCGCGATGACGAAGGGCAGAAAATGTCCAAGTCTAAAGGCAACGTCATCGATCCACTGGATATGATCGACGGTATCTCGCTGGAAGATCTGCTGGAAAAACGTACCGGCAACATGATGCAGCCGCAGCTGGCCGAGAAAATCCGCAAGCGCACCGAGAAGCAATTCCCGAACGGCATCGAACCGCACGGCACCGACGCCCTGCGCTTCACGCTGGCGGCGCTGGCGTCTACCGGCCGTGACATCAACTGGGATATGAAGCGTCTTGAGGGCTACCGCAACTTCTGTAACAAACTGTGGAACGCCAGCCGCTTCGTACTGATGAACACTGAAGATCAGGATTGCGGTCTGAGCGGCGGCGAACTGGAGCTGTCACTGGCTGACCGCTGGATCCTCGCGGAATATAACCGTACGGTGAAAGCTTACCGCGACGCGATGGACACCTACCGTTTCGATCTGGCTGCGAGCATTCTATATGAATTCACCTGGAACCAGTTCTGCGACTGGTATCTGGAGCTCACCAAACCGGTCATGACTGGCGGCAGTGAAGCGCAACTGCGTGGCACCCGTCATACGCTGGTAGAAGTGCTGGAAGGTCTGCTGCGCCTTGCGCATCCGATTATTCCGTTCATCACAGAGACCATATGGCAGCGCGTTAAAACGCTGAAAGGCATCACAGCTGACACCATCATGCTGCAACCTTTCCCGCAATTTGATGCAGCCAAAGCTGACGAACTGGCACTGGCCGATCTGGAGTGGATCAAGCAGGCGATCATCGCTGTCCGTAACGTGCGTGCCGAGATGAACCTGTCTCCGGGCAAGCCGCTGGAACTGCTGCTGCGTGGCGCGGGTACCGATGCACAGCGTCGTGTAGAACAGAATCTGAGCTTCATCAAGTCTCTGGCGCGTCTGGAGTCCATCACCCTTCTCCCTGCTGGCGACAAAGGCCCTGTGTCTGTCACCAAACTGGTGGAGGGCGCTGAGCTTCTGATCCCAATGGCGGGTCTGATTGATAAAGACGCTGAGCTGGCGCGTCTGGACAAAGAGATGGCGAAACTGGACGGCGAGATTGCGTCTATCGAAGGCAAGTTGTCTAACGAAGGTTTTGTGGCGCGTGCGCC
This sequence comes from uncultured Enterobacterales bacterium, assembly GCA_946478305.1. Taxonomy (GTDB): domain Bacteria; phylum Pseudomonadota; class Gammaproteobacteria; order Enterobacterales; family Enterobacteriaceae; genus Ewingella. The sequence goes on along the minus strand of CAMLBO010000006.1, from coordinate 83,991 downwards.
AGAAGCCGTGGTCGCCAAAGAGCGTGACCGTCTGGCAGCCTGTGGTGAAGCCAAAATCAAGATTGCAGAACAGAAAGCGACGATCGCTGCGCTGTAAGATTTAACGCAAAGAAAGTCGTCACGAAAGGCCGCGAAAGCGGCCTTTTTTATTGCGCCGCCGCGTCGATATGCTCAATACGCGACTGCATGGCCGGGTGCGTGCTTAACCAGTTTGGCAAACCGCTGCCCTGCTCATCTTTTGATTCTGCAATTAACAGACGGAATATGTCGGCCATCTGCGTCAGTGAACGTTCCTGACGCTTCATTTCAGCGATCGCCCAATCATCGGCGTCTTGTTCCATGCCACGCGAGAACTGCAGCTCGTTGGCCAGAGAAGCCGCCTGTAGCAAAGTATCGCCCACACCGCTGACATCGCCCGTCATCCACAGCAAGCTAAGCGAGACCAGCGAAGATCGTACCAGCATACGCATCGGGTGACGGTAAACATGATGAGCGATTTCATGCAGCATCACCGCCGCCAGCGCGTCATCGCCAGGAGCCAGCGTCACCAACTTATCAGTGAGCACCAGCGTGCCGTCAGTCAGCATAAAAGCGTTGGCAACATCCGGGACATTCATCAATTTAAGAGTGACCGGTGTACGAGCTCCGCGCAGCGATTCAGGCAATACCTGTCGGAACAACACGTCGACCTGTTGTTGCCGCGCCGCGGACAATGCTGTCTCTTTGAAATCGCTGGCCTGAAGCAGCGTCATTGTATGACGCCCCAGACTTTGTTCAACCGACGTCGGGATGCGCAGCGCAATGGCATTGCTGGCCCATGGCAACAAACCATACACGTAGAACACGATGAGCAGACAGGTCGCCAGCAGCGTGGCAATCACGCCGCGCTTGTGGCTCTCCATCCGATGAATCAGACCAGGTTTGCACCGCTGCTGATACCAGTGGCGGAAGGCTTGGTCATCAGTAGGTACGAAACGCCCACCGTCGGGAAAAGTGAGGGACAGCGGGATGGTACCGAGCGCATCAGATACGACGATCTCAGGCAAGGTGAACGTCTGGGTAACATCCTGCACGGACAGCGTCAGGCAGTGATCATCGCCTAAAAGGAGACGGGCAGCCTCGCGAGCTGCCCGTCCGGGAGGCTGATAAAAGCCTTCAAGCATCATGCCTTAGATCCCGACACCGAGATCAAACGCCTGCGCCAGTTCTTCCGCCACCGCAGTGTTAGCGGTGTCATGGTGCGCCTGCACATTGAGCAGGGAGAGATCGCCTTCAACTGCTGTACAATTAGCCACATAACGGGCGTAACGAACATGCGCCACCGGCGTTGCCAGACCCAACGAGAAGATAACGATCAGCGAGTTGGTGAACAGCAGTCCCAGATAAGACAGGGTCTTCATCGATGAATGCAGCTGGACATGGCCGTCAATTTTGGTCTGGTTAAAGACATAATTACGGATTGCCACCACCTGATAACTGGCCACCACCAGCGCACCGACAAACAGAATCACCATGGACATAAAGAAGTTAAAGAAATAACTCATCATGATGGCGTTAGTGGTATCAGAAGATATATCGCCCAGCATTGCAATTTGATAAAGGGTAACAATGAAGGACCCCATCAACCAGAACGCGGCAACCAGGAAAGGCACAAACATCAGCAAGCCAAGCAGGCTGTATTTAATGAAAGCTTTTTTCTTTAGTGCAGCCTGGAAAGGCGCATTGCCGAAAAACATATTATTCACGTACAAATCATGCTGCATGGCGCTGAGAATACCCTGCACTGCTGCAACGCCTAATATCAGACCAACGACTACGATCAGCGCGGCCAGGAGCATCACTGAGATACTGCCAGTTTGCATAGCCACCATCACGATGATGGCAATTGGCAGGTAAAGTGCCACCATCAGCAGGATCGGGCACAGATACATGGTCCAGTAAGCACGCCCCACTTTGCAGTGATAATTAAAACGCACGCCTCGGAAACTGGTCATGATCGCGTTATAACGCCAGCTGCGGATAATCACCCACGGCAACAGCGCCAGAAACGCCAGTACAAAGACCAGGGCCAGTTGCGGTATCAGCGCTACCAGAATATAGAATACGATAATTCCGGCCACGACCAGCAGACGCCCTTTCAATATTTGCATCGGCTTCGCGTGGTAATCAAAACGATCGCCATTGATTTCAGTATTACCCAGAAAATAACGACGACGCCTGACCGTCGCCCATGCGGAGTAAATTCCTAATGTGATAATGGTCAGTAACGCATTGACTAACCAAATCGCAAAATATTCCCCACCCCTGCCATGAAAACGAACCGGATGGTATGACTCGTTAAGTTGTTTATTATCAGACATTTTTATCTTTCGTCCTGAAAGCAATAAGAAGCCGTCTCTCTTCAAAAAAAGAGAGAGGATAAGTACCCAGTGGAACGCCGAAGATTTAATCACGCACATATACACTCAGGCAATGAATTATTTACATTTCAGATGAAAAAGATTCTCATTACGACACTAAAATCCGCGCAGGACGTGCGTAGCGTTGCATCGGCGCGCCTTTAGATGGTATTAAGTCGGACTGACCTTGTAACGCCAATTAAAAACCGAGTGAGCAATATGTCTACCGCAACGCCCCTGAGCCTGCTGGTGCGCCCTATCCGTCTTGAAGATAATGCCGCCATCGCCAACGTAATTCGCCACGTATCTGCTGAGTTCGGCCTGACTGCCGATAAAGGCTATACGGTGGCCGATCCGAATCTCGACCATTTATATGAGATTTATAGCCAGCCTCGCAGCGCCTATTGGGTGGTTGAGCTTGACGGGCAAATCGCGGGCGGCGGCGGCATAGCCCCTTTAAGCGGTGCAGAAGCGGATTTGTGTGAATTGCAGAAGATGTATTTCCTTCCCTCATTACGTGGCCAGGGTTTAGCCAAAAAACTGGCCTTACAGGCGATGGAATTTGCCCGCACGCAAGCGTTTTCACGCTGCTATTTGGAAACCACCGCCAGTCTGACGCAGGCAATTGCCCTGTATGAACGTCTGGGGTTCGAGCATATTGATGGCGCACTCGGCAGCACCGGTCATACTGACTGTGAAGTCACCATGCTGAAATACCTCTAATTATCGGCTCGTTTAACGGAAGGTGCAGGGAGCAGAATGTTCACTTATAAAGAGATCTCGACGCTGAACGAGCTGGAGTTGATGGTGTATAACACCATCATTAAAAATACGGATAAGGTGATGTATATGACCATCCGTGAACTCGCTGACGTTGCCGGAGTTTCTACCACCACGGTTTTACGTTTCTGCAAGAAAATGAATTGCGATGGATATTCTGAATTCCGCATTCGCTTTAAATTATATCTTGAACGTGATGAGAAGCCTCCGGTTTCCTTTGGCATCAGTGAAATCATCAGTTATTTTAAAAGTATTAATAACAGTGAATTCGATGAGCTATTAGATCTCGCCGCTGCGCAAATTGCCTCAACCCGACGGATTATATTTGTCGGCATTGGGACTTCAGGAGCGTTAGGTAAATACAGTGCACGTTTTTTCTCCAATATTGGGAAATTCAGCACGTATATTGACGATCCTTATTATCCGATTAACAGCGATATGTATCAGGATGCTATCGCCATTATTCTTTCTGTTTCCGGTGAAACCGAGGAAATTATCCGCATTGCCAGCCAGTTCAGCCTGCAAAACTGTAAGATCATCAGCCTGACTAATAGCGAGAACTCCACGCTGGCGCGCATGGCAGACCTTAACATCTCTTACCACATGCCCCCGATCCTGCTGGAAGGTCACTATAATATTACGACGCAGATCCCAGTTTTATATATTATCGAGACCATTGGCAAGAAATTGCCCACGTTAATTACCTCCGGTATTGTGCCCCGCCCTAAATAAAACAGGGCGTTTTATTTATGTAACATCTACCAAATAATGCATCTTGTTATATCGTGACTTCATTTCTCATTTTGCTACACTCCCGCCCGGAACCTAAAAAATATTAATAATAATCTTACCTCTCAGTTCGAGTAATACACTGTACCTGGAGAATTATCATGGCGATTGATTATGCTCAGACCGCTCAGGAAATTTTGAAATATATTGGCGGCGATAATAATGTGATTAGCGTCACACATTGCGCAACCCGATTACGTTTTATTTTAAAAGATAATAGCGCCGTAGAAAAAGAAGAATTAAAACGCGTTAAAGGCGTTATCACCGTGATTGAAGCCGGTGGCCAGATGCAGGTCGTGATCGGCAACCACGTGAGCGATGCCTATAAGCAGGTATTGAAGCTCATTACCGTTGATGAAAACGCCCCGGTTTCAGCGCCCAATGTCGGTATCGTCAGCCGCGTCATGGACGTCATCTCAAGCATTTTTACCCCCTTTCTTTATCAGCTCGCGGCCTGCGGTATTTTACAGGGGATTATTTCTTTTCTCGCAGCGGTCGGGCTCATGGATGCCAGCAGCGGCACCTACCGAATTCTTAACTTTGTCTCATGGACGGCATTTACCTTCTTGCCGGTGATGATCGCCTTCACTGCCGCGAAGAAATTCAACGTCAATCCCTTCACTGCAGTCATCACCGCCTGCGCGCTCATCAGCCCTGATTATATGAGTATGCTGACAGCGTTTAAGATCACATCGATTAACTCCGCCGATCCGGCCATGCAGCAGTTAATGCGAGAAGCGGTGAATAACCCGGAAATTGCCCGCATTCTGACGGATGTCGTCGGTATTCCAATTGCCTCGCCGACGCTCGACTTCCTTGGTATTCCTGTGAAATACCTTAGCTATACCGCTTCCGTTATCCCGGTCATTCTGATGGTCTGGGCAATGTCTTACATCGAACGTTTCTTCAATAAAGTATTGCCGATTGTTATCCGTAACCTGTTCACGCCGATGTTTTGCATCGCGATTATGGTACCGATGACGCTTCTGGTCTTCGGCCCTGTGGGCAACCTGATTGGCGGCGCCATTGGTGGGGTTTATAACTACCTTTACCACCTCAGCCCGACAGTGGCAGGATTCGTCGTCGGTGCTTTCTGGCAACCGCTGGTCACGCTGGGCGTTCACTGGGGCATTACCCCGGTCACCGTCGGCAACTACGCGACCCTGGGTTATGACACCTTTACCGGGCTACAGGCTTCCGCGGTCTTCGCGATGACTGGCAGCATGTTCGGTGTCTACCTGAAAACCCGCAGCCGCGAAATGAAAGGCATTTCTTTGTCCGCTGGTGTCACCGGTTTGTTCGGTATTACTGAACCCGCTATTTACGGTGTCGCCCTGCGTCTTAAAAAACCATTCCTGTGTAGCTGCGTAGCAGGGGGTATCGGCGGTGCAATTGCCGGTTCCTTTAACGCGGTTTCATGGAGTTATTGTCTGCCAGGCATTGCCGTGCTGCCGGTGTTCTTCAAAGAAGGTCACATGCCGCAGTTCCTCGGCTTCCTGCTGTCGATAAGCGTCGCGTTCGTACTCGCTGCGGTGTTCACCTATCTGGTGGGCTTCAACGATGAAGTAGAAGCCGCACCGAAAACCCGTGCAAAACCCGCAGAGACCCCCGAACCACAGGCGCAGTTAAATCAGGCCTGAGTAACAATATTTCAATTTAAGGGCGGATAGTTATCCGCCCGTAGTAAGGGAGAATAAGCATGACTAATCAGCAATTACCGAAAGATTTCTTATGGGGCGGCGCGGTAGCGGCGCATCAGGTTGAAGGCGGCTGGAATAAAGGCGGCAAAGGCATAAGTATCGCCGACGTACTTTCCGGCGGCTCGCACGGCGTGGACCGCGTAATGACCGATGGCGTGCAAGACGGTTACCGCTACCCAAACCATGAAGCGGTAGATTTCTATTCGCACTACAAGGAAGACATCGCGCTGTTCGCCGAGATGGGCTTCAAATGTTTCCGTACCTCGATCGCCTGGACGCGTATTTTCCCCAATGGGGATGAGCTGCAACCGAACGAAGCTGGCTTGCAATTCTACGATGATATGTTCGATGAGCTGCTGAAGTATGGCATTGAACCGGTGATCACCCTGTCGCACTTCGAGATGCCTTTTCATTTGGTGAAAGAGTATGGCGGCTGGAAAAACCGCAAAGTGGTCGATTACTTTGTGAAATTCAGCGAAGTGGTGCTCGAGCGTTATAAGCACAAAGTGAAATACTGGATGACCTTCAACGAGATCAACAACCAGCGCAACTGGAAGTATCCGCTGTTCGGTTACTGCTGCTCAGGCGTGATATTTACCGAGCAGGAAAATCCTGAAGAGACCATGTACCAGGTACTGCACCATCAGTTTGTAGCCAGCGCCAAGGTAGTAAAACTCGGCCACGCGATCAACCCTGATTTCCAGATTGGCTGCATGGTCGCTATGGTGCCGCTCTATCCGTTCTCCTGCCATCCGGACGACGTCATGTACTCCGTGGAAGCGATGCGTGAGCGCTACCTGTTCGGTGACGTGCACATGCGTGGTTATTACCCTTCTTATATTTTGAAAGAGTGGGAACGTCGCGGTTTCAATATCAAAATGGAAGAGGGCGATCTCGATGTCCTGCGTGAAGGCTGTGCCGATTACATGGGCCTGAGCTACTACATGAGTAATGCGGTCTCGGCACATAATCCAGGCGATGATAATGGTCTGTCCGGCTTTGCTGGCAGCGTGCCGAACCCACATGTGAAGGCGTCTGACTGGGGCTGGCAGATTGACCCGGTGGGTCTGCGCTATTCACTCAGCGTACTGTACGAGCGCTATCAGAAACCCTTGTTCATTGTTGAAAACGGCTTCGGTGCCATCGACAAAGTCTCGCCTGATGGCACTGTCCACGACGATTACCGCATCGCCTATCTGAAAGCGCACATCGAGCAGATGAAGAAAGCAGTGTTTGAAGATGGCGTAGATCTGATGGGCTACACGCCGTGGGGGTGCATTGACTGCGTGTCATTCACCACCGGTGAATACAGCAAACGTTACGGCTTTATCCATGTGGATAAAAACGACGATGGTACCGGCACCATGGCGCGGTCACGTAAGCAGAGTTTTGACTGGTATAAGAAGGTCATTGAAAGTAATGGGGAAGTGCTGTAATTAAATAAAAACGACTTCAAGCCGTGGTCGTCGCAGACCGTTTGAATCCGGCCAGCGCGCAAGAACCGGAGCGTACACAAAGTACGTGAACCGGTTCTTTTAAAAGAAGTGAGCACTGCCCGGGTTCAAAATGACCAGTAAGATAGTCTGGTCAGGGTGAGCTTTTACTATTAATGACGTTTACCGTCATCATCTTCGTCTACGCCTTCTTCTTCATCGCCTTCTTCGCCGTCTTCATCTTCGTCGTCACCTTCGAAGTAAGTGCCCCAGCCGTCGTAATTGACGCCCTGAGCTTCGGCCAGGTTCATTAACTGCTCAACCTGAGCATCGATTTGTTCGGCATTCAGCGCGATTTCACTGATCACGTCGCAGCACATGACGGTGGAGCCATCTTCAACTTCCAGCTCTTCCGCATCGGTCACTTCGTAACCCAGTTTGAAAGCTTCAACCGCCGCTTTCTCCAGAACATCAAAGTTCTCTGAAGATAAGTGGTGTTCGATAGTGTAAAGCGCGTCAGGATCGCTGCCATCTTCCAGCAGTTCTTCGATGATTAAGCGGGTTTCTTCACGTTGTTCTTCCAGCAATTCACGATTTGCCATACCTCAGTCCTCAATCAATGTGACGTATCTGGGCGCTATTTTCACACAGGCAAGGTCCGGCCTCCACTATAAACGACAAAGTTTTTATTTCGGGGTTGTAATTGCATATTCATACATATAAATTGAATTTATATTCATCACAAAATGCACAATACAATGCAAAAGCATCGGAGAAGAACATCATGAGTCTTTTGAGTAAACGTCATTTTCTCAGGTTACTGGATTTTACACCGTCAGAAATTTCATCCCTGCTCGAACTCTCCGCTGAGCTCAAGGCAGCCAAGAAAAATGGCACGGAAAAAGCCCATCTGACAGGGAAAAACATTGCGCTCATCTTCGAAAAAGACTCAACCCGTACCCGATGCTCTTTCGAAGTTGCCGCTTATGATCAAGGTGCCCACGTGACTTACCTCGGCCCCAGCGGCAGTCAGATCGGCCATAAAGAGTCGATGAAAGACACCGCCCGCGTGCTGGGACGGATGTACGACGGTATTCAATATCGCGGTTTCGGTCAGGATAAGGTGGAAACCCTGGCTGAATTCTCCGGCGTGCCGGTATGGAACGGCCTGACCAACGAGTTTCACCCGACGCAGTTGCTGGCTGACCTGCTTACCATGCAGGAGCAGTTGCCGGGCCAGCCACTTACAGGGATGAAACTGGCCTATCTGGGCGATGCAAGGAACAACATGGGCAACTCACTGCTGGAAGCAGCAGCGTTGTGCGGGCTGGATTTACGCCTGGTCGCGCCGACGGCCTGCTGGCCAGACGCTGAGCTGGTCGCCACCTGTCAACATCTGGCGCAGCAAAACGGCGGTAACATCACCCTGACCGAAGAAATTGCCGGCGGCGTGAAAGGGGCCGACTTCCTCTATACTGACGTGTGGGTGTCGATGGGTGAGCCGAAAGAGACTTGGAAAGAACGTATCAGCCTGCTACGGGGTTATCAGGTGAACAGCGCCATGCTCGCCCTGACCGGCAACCCCCAGGTGAAATTCCTGCACTGCCTGCCGGCATTCCATGACGATCAGACCACGCTGGGCCGTCAGATGGCGCAGGAATATGACCTGCAAGGCGGAATGGAGGTGACCGACGAAGTGTTTGAATCATCCCATAGTGTGGTATTTGATCAGGCCGAAAACCGCTTACACACCATCAAGGCCGTGATGGTCGCCACGCTCGGTATCTGCTGAGTTCCCACAGACCTGACGCCATTATTTTCCCGCGCCGGGTCTGCTTTACTGCCTCTCATTCCCCCGTCATTTTTACATAACATTGCAGTTTTTCCCGCCTGATACCCGCCGGAATGCCGATTTTTCAACTAACCTTTTTAGAAAGCACTCCTTCTTTTGCCGTCTTCAGGTGAAGGGGTAAGAAAAAAGGGCATTGTTATGAAATCAGTGAATTTGGAATACGTTCTGCGCCTGGAAAGTTTATTGAGCCGGATTTATCCCAGAGAACACATTGCCGATCTGCTGAAGAAAATCCTCCCTCTGGCTGAAAAGTGGAACTACGGTAAGCACCGTACTCAACAGTGGGTTGACGGAACCAACATCTACCTCATTACCTACGGCGACAACGTCACTCAGGGCGATCAGCCGCCGCTGGCGACGCTCAATCACTTCGCCGATAAATACCTGCGTGACATCATCAGCGACATCCACATCTTACCAATGTATCCCTACAGCTCGGATGATGGTTTCAGCGTGATTGACTATCGCCGCATTGATGAACACCTCGGCGGCTGGTCCGATATTCACCAGCTCTCCACCCATTTTAATCTGATGTTCGATTGTGTGATTAACCATATCTCGCGATCCAGTGACTGGATGAAAGGCTATCTTCACGATGAGCCCTACTACAAGGATTACTTTATCGATTCCAACCCGGCGCTGGACTATAGCCGCGTAGTGCGTCCGCGCGCCTCGCCGTTGTTAACTCCCTTTATCAAAGCCGACGGTACCGAGCTCTATCTGTGGACCACTTTCAGCGAAGACCAGGTGGACATTAACTTCAAGAATCCTCAGGTACTGTTGGAGAGTATCGATGTGCTGCTGCAGTATGCGGCCAGCGGCGGACAGTCGATCCGTCTCGACGCCATCGGCTACATCTGGAAAGAGGTGGGTACCCGCTGCATCCACTTGCCGCAGGCCCATAACATTATTAAGGTATGGCGCACTATTCTGGACGAGGTGATCCCCGGAACCCGACTCATCACCGAAACTAACGTGCCACATCATGAGAACATCAGCTATTTTGGCGAGGGCGATGAGGCCCATATGGTGTACCAGTTCCCGCTACCGCCACTGACGTTGCACGCATTTTTGCGCCAGGACACCACCACGCTGACCCAATGGGCACAAAGCCTGAACGCCGAAGCACGCTATCCGAAGACCACCTATTTCAATTTTCTCGCCAGTCATGACGGCATCGGTCTGCGCCCGACGGAAACCTTCCTCAGTGATGAAGAACGCAAGTACATGGCGCAGGAGACGCTGCGTAAAGAGGGCCGTGTATCCTACAAAGACAATGGTGACGGGACACATTCGCCTTATGAACTGAATATCAATTTCCTCAGTGCACTGACCGAGCAGGAAGATAATGTCGAGCTGAAAGCACGTAAATTTCTGGCCGCCCAGGCACTGCTGCTGTCGTTTATTGGCGTACCGGCGATCTATATCCACAGCTTGTTAGGCAGCGAAAATGATCTCGAAGGGATGCATCAGTCGGGTATCAACCGCCGTATCAACCGCAAGAAACTGAAACTTGATGAACTGGACGCCGAGTTGGAGAAAGTCGAGGGGCTGCGTGCCCGCGTTTTTAATGGTCTGAGTGATTTGATCAAACACCGCCGCGCGCACCCGGCGTTCTCCCCCCAGGCGGGCCAGCGGGTGTTTGAAATGGGAAAATCGCTGTTTGCGATGGAACGTTATGACCCTCAGACCGAAGACCGTATTACCTGTGTCTTCAATATCAGTGGCCAGTCTCAGGTCGTGAAACTGGCCGTGGAAGGGAAAGACTTGATTAGTGATGAAGCCTTTACCGGCCAGATGCGCTTACAGCCGTGGCAGGTGGTGTGGATTAAGCACAAGCTGAAAGCCCCAGAACGTCTGGGCCGTCTGCGCCGCTGGCGGATGAAAATCTTTAAGCGTTAACCAGCATTTTAACCACCGCTTTGCGCACCATGCCCGGTTCGCCCACGGCGCACAGCGGTTTATGTACTTCGCCAGGATAGAACACCACGAAGTCACCGGCGTGCATTATGATGGTTTTTTCCTGCTCGCCGGCAGCTAAAAACGCGATGTCTTTGTCAGCCAGCCAGTCGGTATCCACATGGCCAGCGGGCAGATTACTGAACGTCATACCCTCCGTGCCACTGAGGACAATCTGAATGTCCAGATAGCGGGCATGAAATTCAGCCCGGCGCACCGACTGCGGCTCGGTACTGTCATTGAAAATCATCACGAACATTTCTTCGCCGCGAATGTCGTGTTTACCTAAAGGGGTTTCAGCCGTGATGTGTTGCTTCACATACTCAATGGCGTCGCGCAGTTCAGCGGGCAGGTAAGGTACTAAATGCAGTTGATGGATATTTCCAGTTAACATGAACGTCCCTTGGTGATAGTCGTAAAATGAAATAGCATTTCAAAGTCGCACTATCATAAAGGAGTCGGCTCATTGACTATGCGATCCGCGTAACATTTTCACCTGCCCTCGCTTTTCGGCCAACCGTTTGCTTCCCCTGACCGGAATGATTAAAACGGCAGCAAAAAAAGCGCCCTGTCCCTCTTGCAGCCAGATTTACTGCGCGTATAATGCGCGACAATTTGCCGGGAGAACCCATGAACAATCGACAGGTTTGCAGTGTACATAAACACGCTCAAAACGCCGTCCCTGAAGGCAGCCCGCTGCCGTTGTTCTTCCGTTGCATGACCGATCTGATGAAAGCCCCTTTTTAAAGGGGCTTTTTTTTGTCCGGAATTTGAGCACCAATTGACTAAAAAGCCCCAAACTAATTGGAGTTGTGGCAAGGCAGCAAGCGACAGAATCCCGATGGGCTTATTCAAGTAAGTGATTCGGGTGAACGAGCGCAGACAACCCAGCGACAACATCAAGTACGAAGGGGATTAAGAGGATAAAAAGATGGCTAATCCGCTATACCTTAAACACATTATCTCAATCAACGATCTCAGCCGTGAGGATCTGGAGCTGGTGCTCGACACCGCCGCCAGCCTGAAGGCCAATCCGCAACCTGAACTGTTGAAGCATAAAGTGATCGCCAGCTGTTTTTTTGAGGCCTCTACCCGCACGCGCCTGTCGTTCGAAAGCTCAATGCACCGCTTGGGTGCCTCTGTGGTGGGCTTCGCGGACGGTTCGAATACCTCGCTGGGCAAGAAAGGCGAAACGCTGGCTGATACTATCTCCGTCATTAGCACCTACGTTGACGCCATCGTAATGCGCCACCCGCAGGAAGGCGCGGCGCGTCTGGCGACCGAGTTCTCAGGAGGTATTCCGGTCCTCAACGCCGGTGATGGTGCAAACCAGCACCCGACGCAAACCCTGCTCGATCTGTTCACCATCCGTGAAACTCAGGGCCGCCTCGACAACATCAACATCGCCATGGTGGGAGACCTGAAATATGGCCGCACCGTTCACTCGCTGGCCCAGGCGCTGGCCAAATTCAAAGGCAATCGTTTCTACTTTATCGCCCCCGATGCGCTGGCGATGCCGGGCTATATCCTCTCCCTGCTGGAAGAGAAAGGCATTGAATACAGCCTGCATGAGAGCATCGACGACGTGGTACCTGAGCTGGATATTCTTTATATGACCCGCGTGCAGAAAGAGCGTCTGGACCCTTCCGAATACGCCAACGTCAAAGCCCAGTTTATTCTGCGTGCCGCCGATCTCGCCCACGCCCAGCCACACCTGAAAGTGCTACATCCACTGCCACGCGTTGACGAGATTACGCCAGACGTCGATAAAACCCCTTACGCCTGGTATTTCCAGCAGGCTGGAAACGGCATTTTTGCACGTCAGGCCCTGCTGGCACTGGTACTTAACGCCGATACTGCCCACTAAGCTTGAGGAGAAAAGAGAATGACTCACGATAATAAACTTCAGGTTGAAGCCATCAAATGCGGCACGGTGATTGACCATATTCCGGCACAAATTGGTTTTAAGCTGCTATCGCTGTTTAAGCTGACCGAAACCGACCAGCGCATCACTATCGGCCTGAATCTGCCCTCCAATGAGCTGGGGCGTAAAGATCTGATCAAAATCGAGAACACCTTCCTGACCGAGCAACAGGTAAATCAGCTGGCAGTTTACGCACCTAATGCCACGGTCAACCGCATCGATGATTATGAAGTGGTGAAGAAGTTGATGCCGACACTGCCTGACCACATTGAAGGCCTGCTACGCTGCCCGAACGGCAACTGCATCAGTCGCTCTGAACCGGTGGCATCAAGCTTTGCAGTGAAAAAGCGTCAGGGTGAAGTGCATTTGCAATGCAAATATTGCGAGAAAGAGTTTGAACACCACGTCGTGATGAATAACGACTAGTACGACAGGCGTAATGACTTTTTATGTATGGCCTTTATACTGGCTGCCAGTTTTAAAATCCAACAACTCAAATCAGGAGACAATATGTCCCGCGAAATCAGTACTGAAAATGCACCAGCAGCTATCGGTCCTTACGTTCAGGGTGTGGATCTCGGCAGTATGATCATCACCTCCGGGCAGATCCCGGTGGATCCAAAAACCGGCGCAGTGGCGGACGATATCGCCGCGCAGGCACGCCAGTCGCTGGAAAACGTGAAAGCCATTGTTGAAGCCGCGAAACTGAAAGTTTCAGATATCGTGAAAACCACCGTTTTCGTGAAAGATCTTAACGATTTCGCTACCGTAAACGCCACGTACGAAGCATTCTTCACCGAGCACAATGCACCGTTCCCTGCGCGTTCTTGCGTTGAAGTGGCACGTCTGCCAAAAGACGTGAAAATCGAAATCGAAGCCATCGCTGTTCGCCGTTAATCTCAGGCAGCGATATACCAGACCAGCCTGCGGGCTGGTTTTTTTTACCCACTCTCCACTGCAAACCCATTATTTACCGCTTGCTGACCCACAGCATGCGGTTGAAACCGGATCACACGGCCCAACGGGTCACGTTTTTGTCTCCACCGCGAAGGGATCAATGCCCTGGCGTTGCAGATGACGGAAACGCAGAATATTGTAGCCATTCATCAGCAGAAAACTGCCCTCGATCAGTGAACCACCGATCGAACCCAGCCAGATATTATGTATCACCCAACAACAGGTTGAGCACCACATAATGCATCGAGTCGTCAGCCCTCGGGTTCGAAACAGCGCCCAGGTACTGACAACGGTTCCGACGACCGGCAACAACTCCATCAGATGTTTGGCTTTACTTATACCAAAGGTCAGCGTCAGGACGATGAAGACGATCATCACCCACTGATTGCGCGTTTTCAGGGAAATGAGAGTACGCACGGCGTTGAGTAAGGCACTCATGCCAGCCGGATTCGCCCCCATCAGGAGAAAGTGAACGCCAATAAAGGCGCTGTAGGCAGAGAGTTGTTGTTTAAAACGCCGGTCGTTGCGGTTGAAAAACATCGTGATGCCGACAAAGAAGGCCAGTACGCCAACGCCTTGCGCAAACCAGATGTAGTGCGCGCTCCAAGAGTCATTCATCTGAGAAAACAGTCATCATTGACCCCATCATCCACAATCCGGCAGGAGAAACTCTGCGGCGCCCCATCCACTGAAACGCCGCTTTTATCCAGGCCAAAAGCCAGCCGTTACAAAGTGACTCCGCTTTTGAAAATCGCCAATTCGCGGAAATCATTCAGCTCATTCTTCGACAACTTGCCGCTAGCAATACCCACAATCAGATCAACAAATTCGCTGAGCAACGCCTCCATAGACACGCCATGAATCAGTTTCCCGGCATCAAAGTCGATCCAGTGCGGTTTTTTAGCGGCCAGTTCGCTGTTGGTGGCCAATTTCACCGTGGGTACAAATCCGCCGTACGGCGTGCCGCGACCGGTGCTGAACAGCACCATGTGGCAACCTGCACCAGCCAGCGCACTGGTGGCGACGGCATCGTTACCTGGCGCACTCAGCAGATTCAGGCCGTGATGGGTCAGGCGCTCGCCATATTTGAGCACATCCACTACCGGGCTTTGACCGGCTTTCTGCGTACAACCGAGGGATTTCTCCTCTAGCGTAGTGATCCCGCCCGCCTTGTTTCCCGGCGACGGATTCTCGTAAATCGGCTGATTATGTTCGATAAAGTACTGTTTGAAGTCATTCACCATATGAACTGTTTTTTCAAACGTGGTTTCATCGCGGCAACGGCTCATCAGGATCCGCTCGGCACCGAACATCTCTGGCACTTCGGTCAGCACCGAGGTGCCGCCGTTGGCAATCACATAGTCAGAAAAACGTCCGAGCAACGGATTCGCAGTAATACCTGACAGGCCGTCAGAACCGCCACACTCGAGGCCGAATTTAAGTTCGCTGAGTTTGCCCGGTACACGCTGGTCATTACGCATCACCGCGTAGAGTTCACGCAGGCGCTCCAGCCCGGCTTCCACTTCGTCATCAAATTTCTGCAGGGTCATAAAGCGTACGCGCTCGTCATCCACTTCTCCCAGCGTGTCACGAAAGACATCCACCTGGTTGTTTTCACAACCCAGGCCAATCACCAGTACCGCACCGGCATTGGGATGACGCACCATATTTTGCAACATGGTGCGGGTATTGATGTGGTCATCGCCCAATTGCGAACAACCAAACGGATGAGTAAACAGATAGACGCCGTCGGTGCCTTCGGCCTGGTTGGTCTCTTTCAGAAAGCGTTGCTGAATCTGTTTGGCAATGCCATTGACGCAACCTACTGTCGGAATCAACCACAGCTCGTTGCGGATCCCCACCAGACCGTTTTTACGGCGATAAATCTGCACTTCACGGTCAGCCATTTGCGCAGGCAGCTCGACGAACTCAGGTTGATACTGATACTGGTCCAGATCGCTGAGATTAGTTTTGGCATTCTGCGAATGAATATGTTCGCCAGCGGCGATGTCCACCAGCGCATGCCCAATAGGCAGGCCATATTTGACGATATTCTGCCCGGCAGTGATGGGTTTTAGCGCAAATTTATGACCACGCACCACGTCCTGATGCAAAGTGACGCCAGCCTCCGTGGTGACACCGGCTGCCAGATCCTGCAACGCTACGGCAACGTTATCTGCGGGATGAATCTGTATGATACTTTGCATAATCAACCTCTTAACTGTATACCGCGAGAGCATCGCGCATGCCGAGTTGCTGGATTGCCTGCAACTGTTCGGTCACTTTTTCACTCAGGGCTGGCACTGTATTGAGATCCATTCCCCAGTGCTGTTCATCAGCCAGAACCGTTTCAACCAGTTCGCGCAAGGGAAGCTCGCCGCGCAGCACTTCACTCCAAAGCGTGGAGAACAGACTAAGCCACTGCACATCATCCTGTAGTGGGAAAATTTCGCCGTTACGCTCACCGCGATAGAAGGCCAGCAAAGCAGCCAGTGCAAAGGTGAGACGCGGAGGCAGTAGACCCGTTTTCTGCTGACTGGCCAGCAGCTGCGGCAAAATACGGGTACGGAATTTCGTCATGCCATTGAGGGCAATCGACAGCAGTTGATGTTGGATAAACGGATTGCGGAAACGGCTTAACACCGCTTGCGCAAACGAGGTTAGCTCGGCTTGTGGCAAGTCCAGCACCGGTGAGATCTCTTCGGCGATCGCCAGCTCAACAAAGCGGCTGATTTGCGGGTCATTCATCGCTTCGCCCACGGTGTTCAGCCCGGCAAGAAACGCCACGGGTACCAGAGCGGTATGGGCACCGTTGAGGATGGCCACTTTACGTTCTTTATAGGGTTTGATGTCATCGACCAGGCGGATATTCAGAGGGAACTGGTCCAGACGCAGCTCCTGTGCCAGGCTTTGTGGCCCCTGGATCACAAACAGGTAGAAGTGCTCGGCGCTGTCGAAAAAGCTGTCCTGATAGCCCAGTTCAGTTTGCAGGCTCTCGACTTCACTGCGCGGATAACCCGTCACAATGCGGTCGACCAGCGTTGAACAGAAGCTATTGTGGCTAATCAGCCACTGATTGAAAGCGACCGGCAGCGCCCATTCGGCGGCATAGCGCAGCACCAGCTCCAGCAACTTCTCACCGTTATAATCAATCAGCTCACAGGGCAGCAGCACCCAACCTTTGTCGGCAGCACCTTCGAAATGTGTGAAGCGTTCGAACAGCAGGCGGGTGAGTTTGGCCGGGAAACTGGCCGGTGGCGCATCGTCAAAACAATCGCCCTGCACATAACTGATACCTGCTTCGGTAGTGTTAGAAAACACAAAGCGAATATTAGGATCCCGGGCCAGTGCCAGATAGTCGTCAAATTGATGATAAATATTGATTTCACGGTTTACCGAGCGGATGACACGTGTCTCACGCACGCGCTCACCCTTTTCATTCAGGCCACTGATGATGGTGGTGTACAGGCCGTCCTGCTCATTGAGCGATGGCGGAAATTCGCTGTCAATCGGGCGCACTATTACGATACCGGCATTCAGGTCGGTATGTTCATTCAGCAGATCAATCTGCCAGTCGACGAAGGCGCGCAGAAAATTGCCTTCACCAAACTGAATAATCTTGTCGGGAAAATGACGTCCTGGAAAATCACGACGGTTTAACCTTTGCATCTCACTCACCTTAATTTACGCAAACGCCGGTCTTTGAGGGCGTTTGGCACCCTTTCACCGTCGTGTTCAGAAGAAATAGTTATTCAGATATGAATAGTGGGATTTCGCCGGGCATGGTATCCCGCGCCCGGCAGTGCGAACTCAGTTCAGTTCAATAGCGAAATACTGTTTGGCATTGTCGAAACAGATATTTTTGACCATGTTGCCCAACAGCGCCATGTCGTGTGGTGCTTCGCCGTCTTCCACCCAGCGGCCAATCATCTGGCATAAAATGCGGCGGAAATATTCATGTCGCGTATAAGAGAGGAAGCTGCGGCTGTCAGTAAGCATCCCGACAAAGCGGCTCAACAGGCCAAGATTGGCGAGCTGCGTCATCTGGCGCTGCATACCATCCTTCTGATCGTTGAACCACCAGCCGGAACCAAACTGCATTTTCCCGGGCATTCCTTCCCCCTGGAAGTTACCTACCATGGTGCCGATTACTTCGTTATCACGCGGGTTCAGGCAGTAAAGAATGGTCTTCGGCAAACCACCGGCCAGTCCCTGTGCACCGAGCAGTTTTGATAGCGGCTCAGCCAAAGGCTGGTCGTTGATCGAGTCAAAACCGACGTCAGCACCTATCAGCTGGAACATCCGGGTATTGTTATTGCGCAGTGCGCCAATGTGGTACTGCTGCACCCAGTTACGGCGCTGATATTCGGACGCCAGGAACAACAACACGCCAGTTTTGAACTGTGCCACCTCTTCTTTGGTCGGTAATTTACCGCTCAGGCGGCGGGACAGAATGCCATCAAGCGTCGCGTCGTCCGCTTCGCCATACACCACCACATCCAGCGCATGGTCAGAGACTTTGCAGCCGTGCGCCGCAAAGTGATCCAGACGCTTATTCAGTGCATCGCGCAGATCGCTGAAGCGGGTAATGGACACATCGGCGGCCACTTCCAGTTTCTTCATGTAATCAGTGAAGCTATCGGCTTCAATATTAAACGCCTTATCCGGGCGCCAGCTCGGCAGCACTTTGACGTCAAAACTGCCGTCCTGTGCCACAGCCTTATGGTGTTCAAGGGAGTCGATCGGGTCATCGGTCGTACCGACCATTTTCACGTTCATTTGCTTCATGATGCCACGCGCACTAAAGCTCTTCTGCGCCAGCAATTCATTGCCACGCTCCCAAATTTCCGACGCTGTCGTCGGTGACAGCAATTTGCCGGTAATACCAAACGGGCGGCGGAGTTCCAAATGCGTCCAGATATAGAGCGGGTTACCGATGGTGTGAGGAACGGTGGCGGCCCAGGCATCAAACTTTTCACGATCAGTGGCATCGCCGGTACACATACGTTCCGGTACACCGTTGGTGCGCATCGCACGCCATTTGTAGTGATCGCCTTTCAGCCAGATGTCATACAGATTTTTAAACTGGTAGTCCTGCGCGATCTGTTCAGGCGGCAGGTGACAGTGGTAGTCAAAAATCGGCTGGTCTTTCGCGTAGTCATGATACAGGCGACGTGCGACTTCAGTGTCGAGCAGGAAATCTTCGGTTAAAAACTGCGCCATCTTAGGTTCCTCACCTTGAGTTCAATTCTGAGTTATCTCTCAATGGTGCGAAGTTATCACACCAATTATAGTCATCGTCCAGCACTATTTAATGGAAAGAACAGGCCGAATATTGTTAGCCCGATCACATAAAAATCGTTATCACATTGAATTTAATGATATTCGTCAAATTTCTGTGCTGCTAACTATTATCCACACATTCTAAATGTGGTTTTGTGATGTCATTCAAATTTTAAATCTGTATGACAAGTTATCTTTAGCTCGCCCGAACAAGAGCATCAGTGACGACCTGCCACATCACTGACGCTTTTGTCCGGGACATGGGGATAACAAAAACAGGGTAGTCAAATAACGTACTCATCAGCGGCGCTCAGTGTGCCGCGGCCGCCAATACGCAGCCAATACCGGATTCTTTACTGGGAGAGAGTTAAATGGGTAAGATCAAAGGGTTACGCTGGTACATGATCGCACTGGTTACCGTCGGTACTGTATTAGGTTATTTAACACGTAACGCCATCGCCGCTGCAGCACCCACGCTGATGAGCCAACTCCATATCAGCACACAGCAATATTCCTATATTATCGCCGCCTATTCCGCTTGCTATACCATTATGCAGCCGGTTGCCGGTTATGTACTGGACGTGCTTGGAACTAAAGTCGGTTATGCCATGTTTGCCGTCATGTGGGCCATCTTCTGCATGGCAACCGCACTGGCCAGCAGTTGGGGCGGCCTGGCCATCGCCCGCGGAGCCGTTGGGATGGCAGAAGCCGCGATGATACCTGCCGGTCTGAAAGCCACCAGCGAATGGTTCCCGGCAAAGGAACGCTCTATTGCCGTAGGTTACTTTAACGTCGGTTCTTCTATCGGCGGGATGATTGCGCCACCGCTGGTGGTCTGGTGCATCATCATGCACAGCTGGCAACTCGCGTTTATCATTACCGGTGCCCTGAGCATGATCTGGGCTGTCAGCTGGTTAATATTCTATAAGCACCCGAAAGATCAGAAGAAACTCAGCGAGCCGGAACGTGAATATATTCTTGGCGGCCAGGAAGCTCAGCATCAGACCACCAATGCTAAAAAGATGTCAGCCTGGCAAATCCTGCGTAACCGCCAGTTCTGGGGTATCGCGCTGCCACGTTTTCTGGCGGAACCGGCCTGGGGTACCTTCAACGCCTGGATCCCACTGTTTATGTTCAAAGCTTACGGCTTCGACCTGAAACACATCGCCATGTTCGCCTGGATGCCAATGCTGTTTGCCGATCTCGGCTGTATCGTCGGCGGTTATCTGCCTCCTTTGTTCCAGAAATACTTTAAGGTGAATTTGATCGTCTCGCGTAAACTGGTCGTGACTATGGGGGCGGTACTAATGATTGGCCCGGGGATGATTGGTCTGTTCGCCAGTCCTTATGCTGCGATTGCCCTGTTATGCGTCGGTGGTTTTGCACATCAGTCACTTTCCGGGGCGCTAATCACTCTCTCTTCAGATGTATTTGGCCGTAACGAAGTTGCCACAGCCAACGGACTGACCGGGATGGCGGCCTGGACCGCCAGTACGCTGTTTGCTCTGGTCGTCGGTGCGCTGGCAGACACGCTGGGCTTCAGCCCGCTGTTCGCCGCCCTTTCAGTGTTTGACCTGCTGGGTGCCATCGTTATCTGGACAGTCCTGCAGAACCGTTCAGCCGTTGAGCCTGATACTCAACCCCTGCACGCGGCAAAAGCCTGATATCCTCATTTAGCCCGGAAAATAGCCCGGGCTTTATGACGAGATCAGCCGATTGCACTCCCTGAAAGATGTTCGACGGTGCAACCGACCTGCGTTCCTCGTATACTGGTATAACAAGTTTCACCCCGGCAGGGAATGCGTCCGGGCGATAGATCTTCGCCATCCAGCAGGCCCTTGCCACTTGCGTTTATATCAATGAAGAGCAAAACCATGGAACCCACTGAAACCAGACGTCTTTACCAACAACTGGCAGCCACCCTCAAGGAGAGAATTGAGAACGGCGTGTACCCCGTTGGGGAGAAATTACCGGCCGAGCGCCTGATTTCAGAGGAGATGAACGTCAGCCGTACCGTGGTGCGCGAAGCCATCATCATGCTGGAAGTTGAAGGTTATGTTGAAGTGCGCAAAGGGTCCGGAATTCATGTGATGTCCAACCAGCAAAAGCATCTGGTCATGACCGACAGTGGCCTGGAGTTTGGCGCGGCAGGCCCGTTTGAACTGCTACAGGCGCGCCAGCTGATAGAGAGCAACATCGCCGAATTCGCTGCAACACAGGTGACGAAGCAGGACATCATGCGTTTAATGGAAATTCAGGAACAGGCCCGTCTGGAAGACCGCTTCAGGGATTCCGAGTGGGATCTCAAGTTTCATATCCAGGTAGCACAGTCCACACAGAATAGTGCCATGGCGAGTATCGTCGAAAAGATGTGGAGTCAGCGCCGCCAAAACCCTTACTGGCGTAAGCTGCATGAGCACATTGATGCAAAGTCGATTGAAAGCTGGTGTGAAGATCATGACCAGATCCTCAAAGCATTAATTCGTCGTGATCCCCACGCCGCCAAGCTGGCAATGTGGCAACATCTGGAAAACACTAAACAGATGCTCTTCCGTGCTACCAGCGATGATTTTGAGTTCAACGTCGACCGCTATCTCTATTCTGAGAACCCGGTTGTGCATCTTGAAGCTCCGGCACTTAACGTCTCTTCTGCACCAAACAACAAATAATTCCTCTGTCTGCGGCAGGCTGTTTTCACGGCCTGCTGTTCCTGCATTGAAACTCACCCTTTGCCCGGGTTTTATCCCCTCTCACAGTAAACGTTTCCAAATAAAAGTTTTCTGAAATAAGAATTTCTGAAAAAATTGATCCCGCCATGCCTGTCAGCCACTGTCGAGTTGTGTCAGTGAGTGTAAAAGCGCAGCCCGCTGGGGGTCGTGAGCTTATATCATTCGGTTTTAACAGGTATATTTACCTGTCTCAAACAGGGTTGTTTTGTTACAGTTAGACGACTTTTCTTACCCTGAGCGCCAAGGAAAGGCGTACGTATCGGCCCGGTTATTTCGCGTTGAGCAGTGCTGCTCCGCAATGACCCAGGCGGGTTAACTGAAAATTATGGAGTTCCGCTAAAGTACATGGAAATCATTAGTTCACTCATCGATGCCCTCTGGCAACAAGATTACGAAACGCTGGCCAACCCCTCGCTGGTCTGGGCGCTCTATATCATTTTATTTCTGATCATTTTTCTGGAAAACGGCCTGCTTCCCGCGGCTTTTCTTCCCGGTGATAGCCTGCTGATTCTGGTCGGTGTCCTCATCGCAAAAGATGCGATGAATTTCCCATTGACTATTTTCCTGCTCACTACC
Source organism: uncultured Enterobacterales bacterium (assembly GCA_946478305.1). GTDB lineage: Bacteria > Pseudomonadota > Gammaproteobacteria > Enterobacterales > Enterobacteriaceae > Ewingella. The sequence goes on along the minus strand of CAMLBO010000006.1, from coordinate 61,610 downwards.
GCCGCCAGTCTTGGCTGCTGGTTGAGTTATATTCAGGGAAAATGGCTCGGCAATACCCGAACGGTTCAGGGCTGGCTGGCCCATCTGCCTGTGCAATATCACGAACGCGCCCACAATCTTTTCCACAAACATGGTCTTTCAGCCCTGCTGGTTGGCCGGTTTCTGGCGTTCGTGCGCACCTTGCTGCCGACCATCGCTGGCTTGTCCGGGCTGAACAACGCACGTTTCCAATTCTTCAACTGGATCAGCGGATTACTCTGGGTATTGATCCTGACCACGCTGGGCTATTTCATTGGGAAAACCCCCCTGTTCCTCAAATATGAAGATCAGTTAATGAACTGCCTGATGCTCTTACCGCTGGTGCTGCTGGTTGGAGGGTTGGGCGGATCGTTATTGTTGCTGTGGCGAAAAAAGCAGGCTGACCGCCGCAATAAAGGCAATAAAGTCCCATGAAGCTCCCACGCTTCAAACGTCCGGTCCTTTGGCCGTTGACCTTTTTGACGCTGCTGCTGATTGCCGCCGCCGCAGGGTTCGCATTTTCACGGATGCCGCAAAATGCCATTACGTTGCAGATTCGCCCGGCACGAGCGGGACTCACCCTGCCGGATGGTTTCTTTGTCTATCAAAGTCTGAATGAGCGGGGTATCCGCATCAAAAGTATTACGCCACTGCAGGACGGGCTGATTGTACAACTGGACTCTACGGAGCAGCGTCAACAGGCTGAGCGCGCTTTGCATGATATCCTGCCTATGGGGTTCTCCATCATGCTGTGTGAACCGCCTAAATCCCCGTTGTGGATGCAAAAACTCGGTGGGGCTCCCCTCAAAGTCGGTTGAGCCGGTCGCGATTTCAGATTCCTCCTTTAAGCATATCTATATTTAGCTGTTATAATTTTATTCGAAACATCTAGAAATTGTATGCGTCACGCAAGACGCGCCAGGAAGAAACGTTCTGCGTTTCACAATGACTAAGGAAGCTCCCTCATGAAATTGCGTTTATCCACTCTTTTCGCCTTACCTGTTATCGCGTTTTCCAGCGCAGCTTTTGCTGCCCCGCAACCAGAAAGTTGTGTGACCAAGCAGCAGGAAATCCAAACCCAGCTTGATTATGCTCATCAGCATAATAATAAAAACCAGATCGAAGGGTTGCAGAAAGCCCTTAGCGAAAGCAAAGCGCACTGTACCGATGCCGGTCTGAAGGCTGAAAATGCACGCCACGTCGCTGAAAAACAGCAAAAAGTACATGAACGTGAGCAAGAGTTAAAAGAAGCTCAGGCAACGGGTGATAACAAGAAAATCGCCAAAAAACAGAAGAAACTGGAAGAAGCACAGACTGAATTACGGGAAGCGCAGGGCAAATAAAGCCGCTGCATCAGTAATGGTTTTATCGGTACATAGCGGATTTTTTTCGGTTTTTTTTATCCTTTCTGAGTCGTTATCGGCATATTCGCAGTTGCGCTCAGCCAGATATCCGCTATGTTAAAAGTTCGCATCAGTTAACGTATGGAGTGACTTACACATGGCTAATAACACCACATCAGAACATCTGCGCGCGGAACTTAAATCATTGGCAGATACGCTGGAAGAAGTACTTCACACTTCCACTGACAAACCAAAAGCTGAACTCGACAAGCTGCGCGGCAAAGCAGAAAGCTTGCTGAAAGATACCCGTTCACGCCTGAGTGATACCGGTGATAAACTCGCTCATCATTCTAAAGAAATCGCTGGCCGTGCCGACGATTACGTTCATGACAAACCCTGGACTGGCGTTGGTATTGGTGCTGCCGTCGGCGTAGTTATTGGCGTTCTGTTAGCGCGCCGCTAATTATGTCTGAACACTTGAAAACTCCGCCACAGGGACCGGGCAAAGGGATCCTCGACACGGCACAACGTATCGTCACCGTACTGGTGGGGATAGTTGAAACCCGTGTCAGGCTGGCTGTTATCGAGCTGGAGGAGGAAAAGGCCAATATTTTCCAACTTCTGCTGATGGCAGGCATCACCCTGATTTTTACTGCGTTCGGTTTAATGAGTCTGTTGGTCGTGTTGTTCTGGGCGATCGATCCGGCTTACCGATTGATGGCAATGGGAACCACAACTGGCGTGCTGTTATTCCTGGCGGTGGTTTTGGGGTTGTGGACGCTGTCCAAGGCAAAACGTTCAACGTTATTGAGCATGACGCGTAAACAGTTAGATACTGACCGTGCATTGCTGGAAAAGGATGACGAATGAGCACACCTGACCGCGTAATCGAAAAGGTAAAACTGCTGCGCAAAATCGACCGTCAACGTGCTGAACTGGCTGCGGGACGTCTCGAGTGGCTTGAAGCCACGGCAAAAGTGGATCGCGGCTGGGTGAAGTTTATTGATATGCGCAAATATCTGGTGCTCGGCTCCAGCGTGCTGGCAGTTTACGGCATCCGCCACCCGAGCAGCATAGTCCGTTGGTCACGCCGCGCCTTCGGCATATGGGGTACGGTGCAGCTGTTCCGCCGTAATTTTATGAAGTTATAATCTTCATAACCCGCTGAAAAAAAAAGAATTAACCGGATTCCAATTTTGTTTTGGAGGAACCGGCTAAAAAGGCCAAGCTGATGCACTCAGTTTGGCCTTTTTCTTTATGTTGCATACTGCCCATTCAATTTATTTGATGTTAATAGACAGTTTTACTTGCTAACAACCTTTCAACTTTCGACTTACTATCTCGCCATCAACCTGACGCGGTAACGCAAGGGAACAATACCCGACCGTACCGTTAATATATTTATCGCCCAATTGGGCGACACTTTCCCGGAGTCGAAGATGAACAAGGTAAATAACACTGTCCTGCTAATTGCACGTATTTTAATGCCAATTCTTTTTATCGTTGCAGGCTGGGGAAAAATTAACGGTTACACCGCGACTGCGGGTTATATGACCTCAATGGGCGTACCTAGCTTCTTCCTGCCACTGACCATTCTGTTGGAGTTCGGTGGCGGTCTGGCGATTCTGTTTGGCTTCCTGACCCGTACCACTGCGATCATTACCGCTGTGTTCACCGTTCTGACCGCGCTTATCTTCCACACTGATTTCGCCGTGCCAGTAAACCAGATGATGTTCATGAAAAACCTGTCCATCGCCGGTGGTTTCCTGGCCCTGTTCGTCGCTGGCCCAGGCGCATTCAGCATTGACCGCCTGATCAAGAAAAACTGGTAATCCCGCATCGGGAATATACCGCTATACTGAATAAGCCGTGGGCGATGTGATTATTCACCTCGCCCTTTTTTTATTTCCCAAACACCACCGGAATAAAAGGCAGAATCATGGGACAACTGGTTGATGGCACATGGCAAGATATCTGGTATGACACCAAATCGACTGGCGGACACTTCAAACGTTCACAGTCGCAGTTCCGCAACTGGATAACGCCCGATGGCAAACCCGGTCCGCACGGTAAAGGCGGATTCGCTGCGGAAAAAGATCGTTATCACCTGTACGTATCGCTGGCTTGTCCGTGGGCGCACCGTACGCTGGTGATGCGCACACTGAAAGGGCTGGAAAAAATCATTCCCGTCTCCGTTGTACATCCACTGATGCTGGAAAATGGCTGGACCTTTGGCACGGATTTCCCGGCAGCCACCGGCGATGACCTTTACCATCTCCATTTTGCCTACGAGATTTATCTGCGCGCACAGAGCGATTATACCGGGCGCGTGACGGTACCAATTTTATGGGATAAGCAGCAGCAAACTATCGTCAGTAATGAATCTGCTGACATCATCCGCATGTTTAACAGCGCGTTTGATGCGCAAGGCGCAAAAGCCGGGGACTATTACCCGCTGGCGCAACGAGAAGTCATTGATGAAGTGAACGAGTGGGTCTACCCGCAGATCAATAACGGTGTCTATAAAGCGGGTTTTGCCACCCGCCAGGAAGCCTATGACGAAGCGGTAAATGAGGTGTTTACGGCGCTGGACCGGGCCGAGAGCATTCTGGAAAAACAGCGTTATCTGACAGGTAGCCGACTTACTGAAGCGGATTTACGGCTGTGGACCACACTAGTGAGATTTGATCCCGTCTACGTCACGCATTTTAAATGCGACCGTCACCGCATCAGCGATTATCCGAACCTGTACGGCTTCCTGCGCGACATCTATCAGATGTCGGGTATAGCTGAAACCGTGGATTTCGCTCATATACGCAACCACTACTATCGCAGCCATGCGACTATCAACCCGCACGGCATTATATCAACCGGTCCGATTCAGGATTTAGACTCTCCGCACGGCCGCGATACCCGATTTTAACGTGCCCCTTCCCCTCTCATGAGGGGAAGGCTGGTATAGTCGCGGGTTGACTGTTGCAGCAAATTCACTTGGCTTCACGCGTCGCCAGCAATTTGACAATTTCCCGCAGGAACCAGGCTTTCGCCTCACCCATGCTGTCGCGACGCCAAGCCATGATGATATCCGACTCATGGTTATACTCAGCGCTCACCACCCGCAAGCGTCCCTCAGCAATATCCTGCTCAACCATCGGATAGGGCATGGTCGCCACGCCTAATCCTGCCAGTAGGGCTTTACGTTTTTCTTCAATAGTGCTGACGGTCAGACGTTGTTGCTTATCGAGAAGCTGTACAGTAAGCACCGGACGTTCACGGGCGGTATCGGCGACGGCAATACCCCGATATTTAACGCGGCTGACGTCGGACAGGGGTTCGGGTTCCAGATGAATCGGATGATCAGGTGCAGCCACATACACGCTCACCAGCTTGTAGAGTTTTCGGCTATTAATTTCAGAAGAGGAGCGGAAGTGCATATCCGGCGCAATCACAATATCGGCCCGTCCCTGCTCCAGACGCTCCCAGGCACCGGCCAGCACTTCGGTTATTAACGACACTTGTGTATTAGCCTTCAGCGCCAGTTTCTCAACCAATGGGAAAAGTTGTGTGGCGGGCGCCAGCGCTTCACAGACGATAGTGATCTGCGTTTCCCAACCTCGCGCCAGGGCTTCGGCATCTACGGTAAGTTTGTCGGCCGCTTCGAGCAGCACGCGGCCACGCTCCAGCAGCATGCGTCCCACATTGGTGAATTTTGTCCGATGACCTGAGCGGTCAAACAGCACCACGTCGAGCTCTTCCTCGAGTTTCTGCATGGTGTAGCTCAATGCAGATGGCACGCGGCCCAGCTCGTCTGCCGCTGCTGCAAAACTGCCACGACGGTCAATGGCATCCATAACCCGTAATGCTTCAAGCGTTAGTGCGCGATCCTTAGCCATGCGGTTCTCTGTCAGGAATTTTGAATATGCCGACCAGATTAACTGGCTAACAATCGTGCGTCCAGACGCTTACCATTTATCTATCGAATTTTTTAATGAGCCAGACCGCCATGATTAAGAGCAGAACAGCACAAGAGTGCGGCACAGCTGACTTTGGTTGGCTGAAGGCGCGCTATACCTTTTCATTCGGACACTACTTTGATCCGAAATTAATGGGCTACGCCTCACTGCGGGTACTGAACCAGGAAGTGTTGGCACCGGGTGCCAGCCTGCAGCCGCGTACCTATCCTCGGGTAGACATATTAAATCTGGTCTTGCAGGGTGATGCTGAATATCGCGACAGCGAAGGCCACAGCGTACGCGTTAAAGCCGGAGAGGCCGCCCTGCTTTCGACACAGGCCAACGTCAGCTATAGCGAACTGAACCTGAGCACGACGCAACCTCTGACCCGTATGCAACTTTGGCTTGATGCCTGTCCGCAGCATGAAAACCCGTTAATCCAACAGATGAGAGTCGCCAACGCGCCACACTTTTTGCTGGCATCACCGGATGGTGAAAATGGCAGCCTGCAACTGCGTCAGCAGGTATGGATCCATCATCTGGATTTACCTGCCGGTGAGCAGATAACCTTGCCACTGCGCGGGCCGCGGGCCTATTTGCAATCAATCCATGGCCAGATCAACGCGTTTGGTGAAGAAAGTCAGGAGATGCAAAAACTGGTGTGCGGAGACGGGGCTTTCATCCACCTCGAATCCCAGGTGACCATTACGGCCAGCACCCCATTGCGGGCATTGCTGATCGATTTGCCGGTATAGAAGTTCACAAATAACAGATACACAAATAACAGATAATAGAAAGGCGAAAGCCCGCGTAGCTGATGCTACACGGGCTTTCTTTTGACGAGGGAGTTGACCGTTAAGCCGGGTTCTGTCGTGGACAATCATTCCTCTAGGCCAGCAATCGCTCACTGGCTCAAGCAGCCTACCCGGGTTCAGTACGGGCCGTACCATGTGAACCCCTATTTGGCCTTGCTCCGGGTGGAGTTTACCATGCCACGGACTGTTGCCAGCCGCGCGGTGCGCTCTTACCGCACCCTTTCACCCTTACCTGATCCCACTTGCGTGGGCCATCGGCGGTTTGCTCTCTGTTGCACTTGTCGTAAGCTCGCGCTTCCCAGGCGTTACCTGGCACCCTGCCCTATGGAGCCCGGACTTTCCTCCCCTCCATCTGTCTCCCCCGAAAGGGACGGCAACAAAGCGGCGATTGTCTGGTCAACTCCGCGGCGGATAATAGGGCATTACACCCTACTTGTCACCCTCTTGCTGGTCGAGTGCGTATTTATACAACGCATTTTTCTTAACATTATGGATTTCAGCCACCAGTGCCGCGGCCTTTTTCAGCGGTAACTCCTTTTGCAGCAGCGCCAGCGTGCGCAATGCTTCGGCAGGCAACGTGTCGGTATCTGCTTTGTGACCTTCAACAATCAGCACCATTTCGCCACGCTTACGGGTTTCATCTTCCTGCACCCAAGCGAGTAATGCGCCTACCGCATCACCGCGAATATTTTCCCAGGTTTTGGTCAGTTCACGTGCCAGTACGACGTAGCGTTCCGGCCCCCAAACTTCGACCATATCCTGCAAGCTATCAAGTAAACGGTGAGTGGACTCATAGAAAATCAGTGTCCGCGGCTCTTCAATCAGCGCTTGCAGGGTATCTTTTCGTGATTTTGTTTTAGCCGGCAGGAAGCCTTCATAACAGAAGCGATCTGAAGGTAAACCGGCGGCGCTAAGCGCAGCAATCGCCGCGCATGCGCCGGGTAACGGCACCACGCGGATACCGGCTTCGCGGCAGCGACGGACCAGATGGTAACCGGGATCATTAATAAGCGGGGTTCCGGCATCTGAAACCAGCGCAATACTTTGACCTTCCTGAAGTTTCGACAATAAATGTTCGGCTTTTTGCTGCTCGTTATGGTCATGCAATGGATACATTTTGGCGCTAATGCCAAAGTGTTGCAGCAGCAATCCGGTGTGGCGGGTGTCCTCCGCTGCAATCAAATCCACGCTGTTCAGTACGGCCAACGCACGCTGGGTAATGTCCCCTAAATTGCCGATTGGCGTCGGTACGATGTAGAGCGTTGATGCAGAAATATCTGCTTGATCGTGTTGATTCATTGTTTCATCCGGATTGCCGATTTAATATTGAGCATCTTGAAAAAAACATCACTGGAAACTGAATGCCTTCCTCAACTACTTTTCGTACCCGCACGGGACGTTTAATCCCTGCCGTTATCGTGGCGATGCTGCTCGCCAGTTGTTCGAGCCAGGCTCCGCAAACGCCGCCTCCGAGTGTTCAGGGTCTGGCGACCGGCAGCTCAGACTATTATCTGCAGCAGGCGCAGCAAAGCGGTGATGATACCAAGGCTGACTGGCAATTGCTTGCAGCGCGTGCCCTGTTGCGCGAAGGCAAAGTGCCTCAGGCTGCTAATCAGCTGGCACAGTTGCCGCAGAATCTGAGCGCAGCGCAAGCACTGGAACAGCAACTGGTCAGCGCTGAAGTTCAGATTGCGCAGAAAAATTACCCGGCAGCCGCAACAATACTCAGCAAAATTAATCCTTCCACGCTGAGTGATGCTCAGAAAACCCGTTTCTATCAGGCACAAATTGACGCCAGTCAGGGCCGTACGAGCCTGGGATTACTGCGCGCTTATATTGCGCAGGAGCCGTTATTACAAGGTAAGCCTCATCAGGATAATATCGACGCCACCTGGAGTGCGCTGACGCAAATGACTCCGCAGGATGCCAGCGCAGTGGTCATCAATGCCGATGAAAATACGCTACAAGGCTGGTTGGACCTGCTCAGCGTCTGGCAGAGTAACAAGCAGGATCCGGATATGCTCAAAGCCGGTATCAAAGACTGGCAGCGCCGTTACCCGGTCAACCCGGCGGCGAAAACGTTGCCGACTCAACTCAGCGGTGTGCTCAGCTTCCAACCCTCTTCGACTGAGAAAATTGCCCTGTTCCTGCCAATGAGTGGAGCAGCTCAGGTTTATGGCAACGCCATCCAGCAAGGCTTTAACGCCGCGATGAACGGCTTACCAAGCCAGCCAGCACCGCAACCAGCACCCGTTGATCCAAACACCTCAACGCCACCTGCCGATCCAAATGCAGCCATCAGCCCATCGGCTGTGGATGCCACGGCAGCCCAGGGGACACCAACCGAAACACAACCTGCGACCCCGGTCGTACCGGCGGTTACCACAACGCCAGCCAACCCACATGCGCAGGTTAAAGTCTATGACACCAGCGCTCAGCCACTGCCGGTGCTGCTGGCTCAGGCTCAGCAAGATGGTGCAACCATTGTGGTGGGTCCATTGCTGAAAGATAAAGTGACTGAACTGGGCTCAACCCAAACCCCGCTGAACGTTTTGGCACTCAATCAGCCCGAAACTGAGAAAAACAGTCCAAATATCTGTTACTTTGCGCTCTCGCCGGAAGATGAAGCCCAGGATGCAGCACGTCATATGTGGGCCCAGCATCGTCAAATGCCATTGCTGCTGGTACCGCGCGGCAGCTTCGGTGACCGTATCGCGCAAGCCTTTGCCAATGAGTGGCAAAAACAGGGCGGCCAAACCGTACTGAAACAGGGCCTGGGATCCTACTCTGAACTGAAATCGACGATCCGCAGTGGTATTCGTCTGACGGGTACACCGGTATCAGGCAGCGCGCAAACCACCGTTCCGGCCCAGCAGGGTGTTACCATCGGCGGGATCACCATTCCGGCACCACCGAGTGATGATCAAATTACGCAGGCTACCGGCGGCGGTGTTTCTGGCAATGTGGATTCGGTCTATATCGTTGCGACACAAGATGAGCTGACGCTCATCAAGCCGATGATTGATCTGGCCGTGAGTGGCCGGAATAAACCTGCTGTTTACGCCAGCTCCCGCAGCTATCAGGCCGGTGCAGGCCCTGACTATCGTCTGGAGATGGAAGGGGTTCAGTTCAGTGACATCCCTCTGCTGGCGGGGAGTAATCCACCGTTAATGCAACAAGCGGCCAGCCAGTTTAAAAATGACTATTCTCTGGTACGTCTGTATGCCATGGGGATCGATGCATGGGATCTGGCTAACCACTTCTCGCAAATGCGTCAAATTCCGGGCTTTAAGGTTTCCGGTAAAACCGGTGAGCTAAGCGCCAACGAGAACTGCGTGATCCATCGTAAACTGCCATGGCTGCAATACCGTCAGGGCTCACTGGTGCCGGTCTCTTCTTAAAGCATCCAGCTTAAGACAACGCTGAAAATTTCGCTCAGGCATCGGAATTGCCGCCATTAACACGTACAAGGATGTACTGATGTTTAAAAAATTGCCGACTACCCGCGAGTGTGGTGCAGACTATGAAGCCTTCGCCCGCCGCTATCTCGAGAAAGCAGGGCTGATTTTTGTCGCCGCCAACGTGGCGTGCCGGCTGGGTGAAATTGACCTGATCATGCGCGATCAGCAAACCTGGGTGTTTGTTGAGGTTCGTTACCGTCGCAACGCCCTGTTCGGTGGTGCTTCGGCCAGCGTAACGCATCAAAAACAGAAGCGGTTGTTACAGGCCGCCTCTTTCTGGCTTGCAGGCAGAGACGCAAGCTTTGACACATCATCTTGCCGTTTTGATGTTTTAGCCATCACGGGTAGCCAGATAGAATGGCTGACGGATGCATTCAATGCGGATTAAGATTGTTTTGAGACTGACGGACTGCCCGACCGCGCAGCCGACATTTTACTGACTGGACTAAATCACGTGCTGGATAGAATCAAAGCCTGCTTTACTGAAAGTATTCAAACCCAGATTGCCGCAGCCGAAGCGCTGCCCGATGCGATTTCCCGTGCTGCGATGACGCTGGTTCAATCGCTGCTTAATGGTAATAAGATCCTTTGCTGCGGTAACGGCACCTCGGCAGCCAACGCCCAGCATTTTTCAGCCAGCCTGATTAACCGTTTTGAAACCGACCGTCCGAGCCTGCCAGCCATCTCACTTTGTGCAGATAATATTGTGCTGACCGCCATTGCCAACGATCGCCTGCATGAAGAAATTTATGCCAAGCAGGTGCGCGCACTGGGTCAGGCGGGGGACGTTCTCCTGGCTATTTCCACCCGTGGTAACAGCCGCGATATCGTCAAGGCGGTTGAAGCAGCGGTAACCCGCGATATGACTATCGTTGCACTGACGGGCTATGACGGCGGTGAACTGGCCGGATTACTGGGACCTCACGATGTTGAGATTCGTATTCCGTCCCATCGCAGCGCAAGAATTCAGGAAATGCATATGCTCACAGTGAACTGTCTCTGTGACCTGATTGATAACACGCTGTTCCCACACCAGGACGATTAAGGAGTTCCAATGAAGGCAAGTCCTCTCTTTGCAGTACTGTTAAGCGCCCTTCTGTTGCAAGGCTGTGTGGCCGCCGCCGTCGTTGGCGTCGCCGGTGTTGCGACCAAAACCACCACCGATCCGCGCTCCGTGGGTACGCAGGTCGATGACGGCACGCTGGAAGCGCGGGTAAGCAACGCGATCAGTAAAGACAAACAGCTTAAGGATGAAGCCCGCATAGTGGCGACGGCCTATCAGGGTAAAGTCCTGTTAACCGGCCAGGCACCCACGCCGGATATGGCAGCACGAGCCAAACAGATCACGATGGGTGTGGATGGCGCAAGCGAGGTATATAACGAAATCCGCACCGGTAAACCGGTCAGTATGGGCACAGCATCAATGGATACCTGGATCACCACCAAGGTACGTTCTCAGATCCTGACCAGTGATTCCGTGAAATCTTCGAATGTGAAAGTGACTACAGAAAATGGTGAAGTATTCCTGCTGGGTCTGGTGACACCTGAAGAAGGTAAATCAGCGGCAAGTATCGCAGCGGGCGTCAGCGGCGTGAAACACGTCACCACGGCGTTTACCTACGTGAAGTGACCTGTATTTCCTATTAAGGATGAGGAGGGCCTGGCAGCACATGCCGGGCCCTTTTTTTACACCATCGGGCTGAATGGACTAACGAAGTTTGTGTTCGGTAAGGAAACTGTCACCGCCCAGTTGGCTCATCTGACGCAGGATCCACTGCTGGCGACGCAGCACATAGGCCGACGGCGCATTGGCTTTAAACAGGTGTGGGTTCGGTAATACCGCTGCCAGCAGCGCGGCCTGCGAGGCGGTCAGTTTACTGGCCGGTTTATGGAAGAAGTGCTGGGCGGCCTGCTCAACGCCGAAAACTCCGTCACCAAACTCAACGATGTTCAGGTAGACCGTCAGGATGCGGCGCTTGCTCCACACCGTTTCTATACCCACCGTCAAACCGGCCTCCAGCCCTTTACGTACCCAGCTGCGACCATCCCATAAAAACAGGTTCTTAGCCGTTTGCTGAGAGAGCGTAGAAGCGCCGCGAATGCGGGCATCGTCCTTATCACTTTTTTCCAGCACAGACTGAATAGCATCAACATCGAAGCCCCAGTGCTCGGGGAATTTTTGGTCCTCCGCTGCCATCACGGCCAGCGCCATTGACGGGGAGATGTCGCTCATCGGCACCCAGTCAGAGTGAGCAACGTAGCTAAAATCGCCGCTCAGCCAGGCTGAAATTTGCCGTTCAACCATCACCGCGGAGAAAGGTACGGGCAGGAAAGAAAACAGCAGAATACCCGCAACCCATAAGCCAATGAACAGTATTAAAATGCGTTTCAGCCATTTCACTGGCGCCCTGAACAGGGACTTTCCCGACGATTTACTCATTTAATCCATTCCATAACACATCTGACCAGCTTATCAATTCCTACAGCCGCTTCACCCTCAGATTCCTCTGACAGCAGGCCCGGAGTGCTAACAATTTTCATTTCCAGATTGATGACAATATCATCGGCCGGGCAGGAAACGGGCTCTGCCCCAATAGCATCAAGGAGTTCCGCGCGGTCGATATCGGTACCCAGCGTGACGCGCACTTCCTTCTCTGCAATTTTGGGTGCCAATATGCCAGCCTGACTGATGAAGCCCAATGGTTTACCCTGCTTATGTATTTCATGGGCTAATGTGAATAGTTCCTCATCAATTGTGTAATCGTTTCCATCGATCTCGAGCGTAGTTAAGCGATGAATCGTGCCAAAACCACCGGGAAAAATCAGCGCACTGACGTTCTCAGGAACCGATTCCTTCAATGAAATAATTTCACTTAAGGCCGGGGAGGAAACTTCCGTAGCGGGAAGAATCTCCCCATTTTTATTACTAGAAAATAAACGTTCTATTACATAAAGTTGGATTCTATCCTTGCAAATACACTGGTTTTTTATACCGTACTTTTTCAGGGCGGAAAGCACTAAAAAGGCTTCCTGAAACTCTGTTCCACCGGCGAAATATTCACCGCTGAGCACCACGCCAACAGGCTTCATTTGAATTCTCCAAAAATTCTTGCGATAAAGGCTTGAAGTTTTGTATAGACAAAGACTAATCTACATCACAGTTTTTAATGATTCTTGTAACAGTTACGCTTATATTTGTTATGTTGATTCCTACAAGATGTATTAGACTTTACGGCAGAATTACCAAAACCTGCGAAAACAGAACCCTTAAAACTATCGCGGGTTAACGATTTCCCTGGTGTTGGCGCAGTATTCGCGCACCCCGGCCTCGGCTGGGGTTATTTTTTTTCAGCGTTTGCTGTCCATTCACGTAAAATCCGCACGTCGTTAAGCCACTCCAGCTTTAACTCATCAATCCATTCCTGAACATTGTCCCACCATGCTGGTAACGTCGGCGTTTGAATCTGCTGAGCAAGTTGTTGCAGATGCTTAAGTCCAACGGATCCCGCTGCGCCTTTGATCTTATGTCCCTCCTCAGCAATTCCGGCCTGATCACGGGCGATCATGTTGGAATCAAGTACTGCCAGATAATCCGGCATCATTTTCTCAAACATCTCCGCGCTCTGGTAAATCAGGCCCGGCCCGACCAATTCGATGTATTGTTCAAGCATGGCGATGTCCAGCAGTGATTCTTGAGTCTGTGTCGTCACAGAAGGTTCCTCCGTTGATACAGGGTCAGGTTGATGATCCCAGAACTGCTGGATCATGGCGGTCAGGGCTGAGACTGACAGAGGCTTACTCAGCACATCGTCCATGCCCGCGTCGAGATACTCTTTTTTGTCTTTGAGCACATTGGCGGTGAGCGCGACCAGCGGCGGCAAATGTTGACCGGCGTAGTCCTGACGTAATTTGCGGGCAATATCCAGCCCGGTCATGTCCGGCAACTGGATATCCAGCAGCACCAGATCAAATTCATCCGGGTCAAACATCGCCAGCGCGTCATGGCCATTCATCGCCACCTCCACGCTGTTACCCAGCTTCTCCAGCACCGAGCGCGCGACGATCACGTTCAGCTCAATATCCTCCACCAACAGTACGTTCAGTGCAGGTAAGGGCAGTTCATCCTCTTCCGCCTTTTCGCTAAGCGGCTCATCCAGAGTCGGTGCTTTCACCGTCAGGGTGAAGCAGGAACCTTTACCCTGCTCGCTGCACACTGTAATGTCGCCGCCCATGCTTTGAGCCAGGCGTTTAGAAACAGCCAGCCCAATGCCGGTCCCCGTCGCAGGTTTACCCCCGTTTTGATCTTTTACCTGGTAATACATGGCGAAGATTTTGTCCTGCTCATCTTTCGGAATCCCCATTCCGGAATCCTGTACCTCAAACTGCAGCAATTCTCCACCGTCGTGATGAACACGCACCACAATTTCTCCCTCGCGGGTAAATTTCACCGCATTACCAATCAGGTTCCACAGGATCTGCCGCAGACGTGTACCATCAGTGATGATGTTATGCGGCAGGGGTAAATCTGGCTGCATCACAAATTTCAGACCTTTTGGCTGAGCCAGCAGGCCGGAAAGATTTTCCAGGTCCGAAAGGAAACCGGTAAAATCCACCGTTTGGTTATCAAGCTGGACTTTGCGGCGCTCAAGTTTGTCCATTTCAATAATGTCATTGAAGATGTTGCCGAGCGTGATCGCGCTGACGTGAATGGTTTTCAGATAATTGTGCTGCTCGGCGTTCAGATCGGTATCGAGTAAGATTCGGCTCAGCCCGACAATGCCGTTAAGCGGCGTACGAAGCTCGTGGCTGATCGTGGAGATAAAGGTGGTCTTTTCCCTGCTGGCATTCTCCAGGGCGTCCTGATAGCGCTTACGTTCGGTAATATCCCGTCCAAAGCCCATGAGTCCGTGCCGTTTTCCGATACGATCGTAAAACGGCACTTTGCGCAGCTCAAAACAGGCTTTCCGACCATCTGGGTAGACCAGCCACTGCTCATAAGTCAGGGAAACGTTGTGGCGGAACACTTTTTCATCGGTTTCAATGACCTTCTCAGCGATGTCCTGCGTGTAAACATCGTCTGGCGTCAGACCTATCAACTGCTTTTCACTTTTGCCCGTCAGCAGCTCCATAGCGCGGTTACAGCCCGAAAACTCTTTGTCTTCATTGCGGTAATACACCAGGTCTGGTGAGGCATCGAGGAAGGAGCGCAACAAAGCCGATTGCTGGCTGAGTTCGATTTGCGCCTGCTCACGATGATGCATTTCAAGTTTGAGTTTATCCACCACGGCCAGGCGGGCCTCTTCGGCTTTGACGCGGTCGGCAATTTCCTGATTGAGCTGAGAGATGTTGTCTTTTAGCTGCTGATTCAGTTCGAGGTCACGATGTCGCATCTCTTCAAGCTTATCCACCAGCCGTGACAAACGCTGACGGGACTCTTCCAGTTGTTCCACAACAACCGAAAGAAAATAGACGGCCCAGGGTGTTATCAGCAAACCGAAGAAAATAGAGCGAACCACATCGATGCTGTCGACCTGACCCCGTAACAGCATAGTCACGGCCATCTGGACAATCATCGCCAGCACAACCAGCGCGGAGGCCAGCAGTAGCGAAAAACGTACCAGCCCCAGCTTGACCATCAGATCAACATAGTACTGGGCTAAAACCCGGATTTGCTTCATAACGATTCCCTAAAGACGAAGACGTTCGAATCATACCGCATTTACACGCTCAGATAAGCCCGGGATGAGTCAGCGGGGACGTGGGGCATTAACAATGTGAGCCACGTTATAGCCTGCACCGTTGAGGGGCTCGCTATAGTGCATCAGGGCTTAAATACGTGCAGATATTGACTAATCACCGACGGGATATTACTAATACCGCCCGGTCTGAATCGGCCAGGTCCTTAATCTTCTCAGGCTTTACGCCATTGCCTGTCAAAAACAACCTCTTCTACCCTGCTCACTCAAAGAATAACTATTCATTATTAATGCAAATAAAATCACTTGGCGGGGTATGAATAATTCTTATTATCGTGACCCTCTTAGTACATTATTACTGTCTGGTTAAAAACAGTCACAAAGCACATGCGGCGGCGATTTATCAGTATAAAACACTACGATAATGACCACTTCCAGCACGGTGCACAGTTAGCGCCCCATCAGGACAGTGAGACAGCTCACACTTCAGGGTACAAACCTTATTGAAGTCAGGGGCTAAAAAACAGCAATAAACACATTAAAATCATTTACATAGATAGATTTTACGTATTTTCGTTATCACTTAAATCCGTATTTGACCTCCCTGTGCTTTCTCGCTAAGTTGGAAGTCCGCTGGAAGCAATCTCGACGGGTGTACCACTCGTCATAATTATGCAGTAATTGAAGACTCCCTCATAAAAACAAGTCAACCACCACTTGTGAGAACCGTCACGAGGGGCCTTTGACCGGGAAACTCAGGCATTCAACGCACCGCAAGAGTGCGCGAAAATGTGAGCCCTCCTTGTCTAAAAGCCCCCTCGCAATAGGTGTGAGAGTCTCGCAGAGCCTGGGGAGGTTCACGAATATGTTGTACGATAAATCCCTTGAGAGGGACAACTGTGGTTTCGGCCTGATCGCCCATATAGAAGGCGAACCTAGCCATAAGGTCGTGCGTACAGCGATTCACGCACTGGCCCGTATGCAACACCGTGGTGCTATTCTTGCCGATGGCAAGACCGGCGACGGTTGTGGCCTGCTTTTGCAGAAACCTGACCGCTTCTTCCGCATGGTTGCCGAAGAGCGTGGCTGGCGTCTGGCGAAGAATTACGCCGTTGGCATGATATTCCTCAGCAAAGATGAAGAAGAAGCCGCCGCGAGCCGCCGCATTGTTGAGGAAGAACTGCAAAACGAAACGCTGTCCGTGGTCGGCTGGCGCGACGTGCCGACGAACCCTGACGTTCTCGGTGAAATAGCGCTCTCCTCCCTGCCCCGCATCGAACAAATTTTTGTTAACGCGCCTGCCGGCTGGCGTCCGCGTGATATGGAACGCCGCCTCTATATGGCGCGTCGTCGTATCGAAAAGCGCATTACCGACAAAGACTTCTACGTCTGTAGTTTCTCTAACGTGGTGACGATCTATAAAGGCTTGTGTATGCCGGCCGATCTACCGCGTTTCTATCTGGATCTGGCGGATCTGCGTCTGGAATCGGCCATTTGCCTGTTCCACCAGCGCTTCTCCACCAATACCGTGCCACGCTGGCCGCTGGCGCAGCCGTTCCGCTATCTGGCGCACAACGGCGAAATCAACACCATTGCCGGTAACCGCCAATGGGCGCGTGCCCGTGGTTATAAATTCAAAACGCCACTGATCCCCGATCTGCAGGATGCCGCGCCGTTTGTTAACGAAACCGGTTCAGACTCCAGCTCGTTGGATAACATGCTGGAACTGTTCCTGGCCGGCGGTATGGACTTGCTGCGTGCCATGCGTTTATTGGTGCCACCGGCCTGGCAGCAGAACCCGGACATGGACAACGACCTGCGTGCCTTCTTCGACTTTAACTCCATGCATATGGAGCCGTGGGACGGCCCGGCAGGTATCGTGATGTCAGACGGCCGCTATGCCGCCTGTAACCTCGACCGTAATGGTCTGCGCCCTGCCCGCTATGTCATCACCAAAGACAAGCTAATCACCTGCGCGTCTGAAGTAGGGATCTGGGATTACCAGCCGGATGAAGTGGTCGAAAAAGGCCGAGTCGGACCGGGCGAACTGATGGTTATCGATACCCGCAGTGGGAAGATCCACCACTCGGCAGAGACGGATAACGACCTGAAAGGCCGCCATCCGTATAAAGAGTGGATGGAGAAAAACGTTCAGCGTCTGGTCCCGTTCGAAGATCTCTCAGACGATCAAGTCGGCAGCCGTGAGCTGGACGATACCCAACTTGAAACCTTCCAGAAGCAGTTTGGTTACAGCAGCGAAGAGCTGGACCAGATCCTGCGGGTGCTGGGTGAAAACGGCCAGGAAGCGGTCGGTTCTATGGGCGACGACACCCCATTCGCCGTGCTTTCCAGTCGTCCGCGCATTATCTATGACTACTTCCGTCAGCAGTTTGCACAGGTCACCAACCCGCCAATCGATCCGCTACGCGAAGCACACGTGATGTCACTGGCGACCAGCATTGGCCGCGAGATGAATGTGTTCTGCGAAGCCGAAGGTCAGGCGCACCGTCTGAGCTTTAAATCGCCAATCCTGTTGTGGTCTGACTTCAAACAGCTCACCACGCTGGACAGCAAATACTATCGCGCAGACACGCTGGATCTGACTTACGATCCGACAGAACAAGATATGGAAGCGTTCGTTGCCAAACTGTGCGACGAAGGCGAGCAAAAAGTGCGTGACGGTGCCGTCTTACTGGTGTTGTCTGACCGCAATATCGCGCCGAACCGTTTACCTCTGCCTGCCCCGATGGCTGTTGGTGCGCTACAACGCCGCTTGGTTGAGAAAAACCTGCGTTGCGACGCCAACATCATTGTTGAAACTGCCAGTGCCCGTGACCCGCACCACTTTGCCGTGCTGCTAGGCTTTGGTGCTACTGCGGTTTACCCCTATCTGGCCTACGAAACACTCGCCAAACTGGTCGACACCCAGGTTATTGATAAAAAATACCGTGAAGTGATGCTGAATTACCGTAACGGCATCAACAAAGGCCTGTACAAAATCATGTCCAAAATGGGTATTTCGACCGTGGCCTCTTACCGCTGCTCGCAGCTGTTTGAAGCGGTCGGCCTGCACAAACAACTGTGCAATACCTGTTTCCAGGGCGTGGTCAGTCGTATCGGTGGCGCAAGCTACAACGACTTCGAGCAGGACCTGTTAAACCTCTCCAAACGTGCCTGGCTTAAACGCAAGACGCTGGATCAGGGTGGCCTGCTGAAATACGTCTATGGTGGCGAATACCACGCTTACAACCCGGATGTGGTGAACACCCTGCAAGCCGCAGTGAAAAGCGGTGAGTACAGCGACTATCAGCAATATGCCAAACTGGTGAACGAACGCCCGGTGGCAGCACTGCGCGATCTGCTGCAGATCACCCCGAAAGGTCAGCCGATCCCGGTGGATCAAGTTGAGCCTGCCGAGGGTCTGTTCACCCGTTTCGATACCGCCGCGATGTCTATCGGCGCGCTCAGTCCGGAAGCGCATGAATCTCTGGCTGAAGCGATGAACAGCATCGGCGGGCGTTCTAACTCAGGGGAAGGCGGCGAAGACCCGGCGCGTTATGGCACCAACAAAGTGTCGCGCATCAAGCAGGTAGCTTCAGGCCGTTTCGGTGTAACCCCGGCGTATCTGGTGAATGCTGACGTTATCCAGATCAAAGTGGCACAGGGTGCCAAGCCAGGCGAAGGTGGCCAGTTGCCGGGTGATAAAGTGACGCCATACATCGCGAAACTGCGTTACTCCGTGCCGGGCGTGACGCTGATCTCCCCTCCACCTCACCACGATATTTATTCCATCGAAGATCTGGCTCAGCTGATTTTTGACCTGAAACAGGTCAATCCGAAAGCCATGATCTCGGTGAAACTGGTCTCCGAGCCAGGAGTAGGCACCATTGCCACCGGCGTGGCGAAAGCCTATGCCGATCTCATCACTATCGCCGGTTACGACGGTGGCACCGGCGCAAGCCCGCTGTCGTCGGTGAAATATGCCGGTTGTCCGTGGGAGCTCGGTCTGGTAGAGACTCAGCAGGCGCTGGTCGCTAACGGTTTGCGTCACAAAATTCGTTTGCAGGTGGATGGTGGCCTGAAAACCGGGGCTGACATCATTAAAGCGGCGATTCTGGGTGCAGAAAGCTTCGGTTTTGGTACCGGCCCGATGGTCGCGCTCGGTTGTAAATACCTGCGTATTTGCCACCTGAACAACTGCGCCACTGGCGTGGCAACTCAGGATGACAAACTGCGCCGTAACCATTACCACGGCCTGCCAGAACGTGTGACTAACTACTTCAAGTTTATCGCACAGGAAACCCGTGAAATCATGGCGGAGCTGGGCATCAGTCAACTGGTGGACCTGATTGGCCGTACAGATCTGCTGCTCGAACTGGACGGCTTCACCGCCAAGCAAAACAAGCTCGACCTCTCTGCGCTGCTGGCAACCGCCACACCGCATCCGGGCAAAGCAGTGTATTGTACCGAGAGTAATCCTCCGTTCGATAAAGGCCAGTTGAACAAAGATATTTTGGACCAGGCAGCACCGCATATTGATTCGAAACAGAGCAAAGCGTTCTTCTTCGATATCCGTAATACCGACCGCTCCGTCGGCGCACTGTTGTCCGGCGCGATTGCTGAGAAACACGGCGATCAGGGCATGGCCGCTGACCCGGTACGCATCAACTTCAACGGTACAGCAGGCCAGAGCTTCGGCGTCTGGAACGCCGGTGGTGTGGATCTGATGCTGACAGGCGACGCCAACGACTACGTGGGCAAAGGCATGGCCGGTGGCCGTATTGCCATTCGCCCTCCGATCGGTTCAGCATTCCGCAGCCATGAAGCCAGCATTATCGGTAATACCTGTCTGTACGGAGCCACCGGCGGCAAACTGTTTGCCGCGGGCCGTGCGGGCGAGCGTTTCGCGGTGCGTAACTCCGGTGCTATCACCGTGGTGGAAGGCATTGGCGACAACGGTTGTGAATACATGACCGGCGGTATTGTCTGCGTACTGGGCAAGACTGGCGTTAACTTCGGTGCTGGTATGACCGGGGGCTTCGCCTACGTTCTCGACGAAGACGGTGAATTCCGTAAACGTGTTAACCCGGAATTGGTTGAGGTGCTCGACGTTGAAGAGCTGGCCATCCATGAGGAGCATCTGCGCGGTTTGATCACCGAACACGTACAGTTGACCGCATCGACCCGTGGTGAAGAGATTTTGGCGAACTGGCCGCAATGGGCACCGAAATTTGCCCTGGTAAAACCGAAGTCCAGTGATGTCAAAGCATTGTTGGGTCACCGTAGTCGTTCCGCAGCTGAGCTGCGGGTACAAGCGCAGTAAGAGGTCAAGATGAGTCAAAACGTTTATCAATTTATCGACTTACAGCGCGTTGATCCGCCGAAAAAGCCGCTTAAGATCCGTAAAATTGAATTTGTCGAAATTTACGAGCCGTTTTCAGCCACGCAGGCTGCATCACAGGCAGATCGCTGTATCTCCTGCGGTAATCCTTATTGCGAATGGAAGTGCCCGGTTCATAACTACATTCCAAACTGGCTGAAACTGGCGAATGAAGGCCGCATTATGGAAGCCGCCGATCTCGCACATCAAACCAACAGTCTGCCGGAAGTCTGCGGGCGCGTTTGCCCGCAGGATCGCCTGTGCGAGGGTTCCTGCACCCTGAACGATGAGTTCGGTGCAGTCACCATCGGTAATATCGAACGCTATATCAACGACAAAGCCATTGAGATGGGCTGGCGTCCAGATATGTCCCACGTTCAGCCCACCGGCAAACGTGTGGCGATCATTGGCGCAGGTCCGGCCGGTCTGGCCTGTGCCGACGTGCTGACCCGTAACGGTGTTAAAGCGATAGTTTATGACCGTCATCCTGAAATCGGCGGTCTGCTGACCTTCGGGATCCCAGCCTTTAAGTTGGAAAAATCAGTGATGACCAAACGCCGTGAAATCTTCACCGATATGGGCATTGAATTCCAGCTCAATACCGAAGTGGGTAAAGACATCACCATCGACGCCTTACTGGCGGAATACGACGCGGTGTTCCTCGGCGTGGGGACTTATCAGTCCATGCGCGGCGGCCTGGAGAATGAAGACTCACCAGGCGTATATGATGCACTGCCGTTCCTGATTGCCAACACCAAACAGCTGATGGGCTACGAAGACAGCCCGGAAGAGCCGTATACCACGATGGAGAAGAAACGCGTCGTGGTGCTTGGTGGTGGTGATACCGCGATGGACTGCGTACGTACTTCAATTCGTCAGGGTGCAACTCACGTTACCTGTGCGTATCGCCGTGATGAAGAGAACATGCCAGGTTCACGCCGTGAAGTGAAAAATGCCCGCGAGGAAGGCGTTGATTTCAAATTCAACCTGCAGCCGCTGAGCATTGAGCTGAACAGTGCTGGCCGCGTCAGCGGTGTGAGAATGGCACGGACCGAACTGGGCGCACCGGATGCACAGGGCCGTCGTCGTGCTGAAATCGTTGCCGGCTCCGAGCATGTAATGGAAGCCGATGCGGTGGTGATGGCGTTTGGTTTCCGCCCGCACAAAATGGAGTGGCTGGCCGCTCACGATGTGGAACTGGATACTCAAGGCCGTATCGTCGCACCAGAAGGCAGCGATAACGCCTTCCAGACCAGTAACCCGAAAATCTTCGCCGGTGGCGATGCAGTACGCGGCTCAGATTTAGTGGTTACCGCCATCGCTGAAGGCCGTAAAGCGGCAGAAGGCATTATGGGCTACCTCGAAGTTTGATGACATCCCGCTGTGAAAAAGGCCGCAAAAGCGGCCTTTTTTTATTGGCAAAAAGGCTGATTTCTCTTTTCGCAGGCAATAAAAAACCCCGCACCGGAATGCAGGGTTTATCTCGTACGACTGTGTGAAAACTTACTTCACAACACGCAAAGATGGCCGTCCACCACGAGGCGGTGGCGGCGGTTCATCATCCGGACCCTCTTCAGCGACGTCTGGCAAATCACCATCAATGACTGACATGGTCGGTGCTGAGGCAGGATCTTTGTTATCGTCGTCGTTGTGCCCTTCGAATGCCCCTTCTGACTCATAGGCGGGTTCAGGCTCGAACATCGTTCCGGCACCATTTTCACGGGCATAAATGGCCAGTACCGCAGCGATAGGCACGAACACATTACGCGGAACGCCACCAAAACGGGCGTTAAAGCGAACATCATCGTTACCCAATTCGAGATTACCAACGGCGCGCGGCGCAACGTTCAGGACTATCTGACCATCACGGGCGAACTCCATCGGCACCATTACGCCGGGCATCGTTACGTCTACGACCAGATGCGGCGTTAACTGGTTATCGAGCAACCAGTCATAAAACGCCCGCAACAGGTACGGACGGCGCGGAGACATGTCGGTCATCTCCATGCTTTAGCCCCGGGTGTGCAAACGCATTTCGCGCTCGGGTTCGGTAAGAGAAGCCAGGAAAGCATCGCGCTCGAATACGCGGGTCATGTAGCCTTTCAGCTCTTTAGAACCGGTACCCGACAGCTCAATACCCAACTCAGGCAGACGCCATAACAGCGGGGCCAGATAACAGTCAACCAGGCTGAACTCTTCGCTTTTGAAGTAAGGCATATAAGAGAAGATTGGCGCAATCGCCAACAACTCTTCACGCAGTTGCTTACGCGCTGCGTCAGCTTCCTGCGCGTTACCTTGCTCAATCTGGCGCAGCAGTGAGTACCAGTCGTTTTCGATGCGATGCATCATCAGACGGCTTTCACCACGGGCAACCGGGTAAACAGGCATCAAAGGAGGATGCGGGAAACGCTCATCAAGATATTCCATGATGATGCGTGATTCAAACAACGTCAGCTCGCGATCGACCAGCGTTGGAACGGTGCGATAGGGGTTGAGGTCAATAAGATCCTGCGGCAGGCGATCCATCTCAACCTGCTCGATCTCAACACTGACACCTTTTTCCGCCAGTACGATACGTACTTGATGGCTAAAAATGTCGGTCGAGCCAGAAAACAGCGTCATTACCGAACGTTTGTTGGCAGCGACAGCCATGAAAACCTCCAAGTTTATCTAGAATAATCTGCGAATAGCCAACTGTCAGGCTGCTATCCTGAACAATCATCTTTACTGCCAGCCAGCAGTTTCGTCCCGTGGTTTCGCCCTTCGTTTCTTCAACAGGCGTTGGCAAGGTAAACCCAGCCAGGATGCGCGGCAACAGTCACTGCCCGGTGAACAGGCACAAAAGTGTGTGATAGTTTACCAGATTTTGGCCGGTCTGTGGGGACGGCGTAGGTGATTTCGTGGGGAAATGTGTATCAGACAGCAATTAGGTGAAGACTTATCGGTATTGCGGGCATAAAAAACCCGGTGAAGCACCGGGTTTTTGGCGTTGTTCTTTGTGTCGAAACACTGCACTGCCGAAGCAGTAAAGAATTAACGCTTGGAGAACTGAGGACGACGACGTGCTTTACGCAGGCCGACTTTCTTACGTTCAACTTTACGAGCATCACGAGTAACGAAACCTGCTTTACGCAGTTCGCCACGCAGACTTTCGTCATATTCCATCAGTGCACGAGTAATACCGTGACGGATAGCACCAGCTTGACCAGAGATACCACCACCTTTAACAGTGATGTACAGGTCAAATTTAGAAACCATGTCGACCAGTTCCAGAGGTTGACGAACTACCATGCGGGCAGTTTCACGACCAAAGTACTGTTCCAGGCTACGCTGGTTAATTACGATGTTACCACTGCCCGGCTTGATAAAAACGCGAGCGGCGGAGCTTTTGCGGCGACCAGTGCCGTAGTATTGATTTTCAGCCATTGCCTATAATCCCGATTAAATGTCAAGAACTTGCGGTTGCTGTGCCGCATGAGTGTGCTCGTTACCCGCGTAAACTTTCAGTTTACGGTACATTGCACGACCCAGCGGGCCCTTCGGCAGCATGCCTTTAACCGCGAGCTCGATGACACGCTCTGGACGGCGAGCAATCATCTCTTCAAAGGTCGCTTGTTTGATACCACCGATGTGGCCGGTGTGATGGTAATAAATCTTGTCATTACGCTTGTTGCCAGTAACAGCAACTTTTTCTGCGTTCAGAACGATGATGTAATCACCAGTATCAACGTGCGGAGTGTATTCCGCTTTATGCTTGCCACGCAGACGGCTAGCCAGTTCAGTGGCCAGGCGACCTAAGGTCTTACCCGTTGCGTCAACTACGAACCAGTCACGTTGTACGGTTTCCGGCTTAGCTGTAAAAGTTTTCATTAAAAGCTTACCCAATTAAAGTTACACGTTGGCGAACTCCCAAACGCTTACTTGTTTATAAAATAAGTATTGGAGGTTCACACGACCATCAGTCCAGCAAACCTACCCCTTCGAATAGCCATTGCCGGCACTATGAAGTTTCGGGAAAAAAACTTCGTTGTAACGTGGGGTCGCAGGATTATAGAGAAGTCGCCCGCAAAGATCGAACCCTTTTTTGACTAAAGTGCAGATTTCGCGTCATTCAGTTTAGTCATCCAGGGGGTAATCGCCCTGCCTGTTTTGCCACAGCACAAATTGAAGGTCAAGGCAGATGCACTGACCTCAGATACTCCTCACTCTGCATCTCCTGCAGACGCGACAGGCAACGCTGGTATTCGAACTTCAACCGTTCACCCTGATAAATTTCATACATCGGTGTTTGGGCTGAGATCACCAGTTTGACGTGGCGTTCATAGAATTCATCAACCAGGGCCAGGAAGCGCCGCGCGGCATTTTCATCTTTCAGCCCCATTACCGGCACATTGTGCAACAGTACGCTGTGGTAAATCTTCGACAGCACAATGTAATCCAGTTGGCTGCGTGCTTCTTCACATAAAGTATGGAATTCTACCGCCAACACGCCATCTCCGCAGGCAATAGCCTGCAGCGGACGATGGTTAACCTGCAACAGCGGCCTCTCCTCGCCCTTCTGCCCCGCCAGCTTGTCGAACATGTGCTGCATAGCGGCAGCGGTTTCTGGTTGCAAAGGAGCCAGCCACAGATTGGCCTGAGTTAATGTGCGCAGGCGGTAGTCAATCCCCGCATCCACGTTCATTACGCCGCAGTACTGTTTTATTAAATCGATAGCCGGCAGAAAGCGCGCACGCTGCAATCCGTTGCGATAAAGGTTGTCAGGCGGGATATTGGAGGTCGCAATCAGCGTGATACCACGCGCAAAGAGTGCCTGCAACAGCGTTGCCAGCAACATGGCGTCGGTAATATCGGAAACAAAGAACTCATCAAAACAGAGTACGTCCGTTTCGGCTTTGAAGCTGTCTGCGATGATTTCCAGCGGATTTTCCTGTCCTTGCAGCTCCGCGAGCTGCTCATGCACCCGTAACATGAAACGGTGGAAATGCAGCCGCAGTTTGCGCTCTCCGGGCAACGTCTGGAAAAAAAGATCCATCAGCCAGGTCTTGCCTCGCCCAACCCCCCCCCACATATATAAGCCTTGCACGGGTCTCAGGGGAGTTTTTGCACTGTTTTTACCGAACAGGCGGCCCAGCAGGCCAGCAGGTGTCGCTGTTTTCGCTGCGGGAAGGCTCTGCAGTGCATGATAAATTCCCTCGAGCCGGGTCACGGCCTGCAGTTGAATGTCATCCGCCTGGAACTCTCCGGCAGCTAATGCGCTCTTATATAAGGTAAGTGGTGTCGTAGGTTGCATGTCAATCAACGTCCCTGAGAAAATATTTTTCAGTATTTCACGGCGGTTACCCGCAGATTTAGCACCAGTTCGCCGCTTTTAACGCCGGTCTGCGCGTGAATAAATCGCTTTGCTGATGCGAATGTCAGCACAGGATTCCACTCGGGCAAGGTAAACGGTTATAGTGGACTGATACAGGTGGCAAACGTATGTAGAATTTACGTTAAAACCATTGCATGAAAAAGCCCTGCGGAAAAACGAAGTCAAAATAGGAGTCATTATGACCTGGGAGTATGCACTCATTGGATTAGTGGTCGGTATCGCCGTTGGTGCGGTAGGGATGCGCTTTGGCAATCGTAAATTACGCGATCAGCAAGTGATGCAAAACGAGCTGGACAGAAGCAAAGCTGAACTGGATGAATACCGTCAGGAATTGACGGGACACTTTGCGCGCAGCGCAGAGCTGCTGGACAACATGGCAACAGACTACCGCCAGCTGTATCAGCATATGGCGAAAAGCTCCAACAACCTGCTGCCCGATATGCCAGCACAGGATAACCCATTCAACTATCGTTTGACGGGCTCTGAAGCTGACAACGATCAGGCACCGGTCGAAATGCCTCGCGACTATTCAGACGGCGCGTCAGGCCTGCTGCGTGGTCAGCGTACGGGGCGTAAATAAACCCTGGGAATACCCGTGACGATGCTCATTGTTACGGGTATTCCGACTGCGCGACGGTTATGCCGACGCTGCACCTCCAAGAATGACGCTTCCTAAATGCCCAACTCAGACTATCGTTCATAGTCCATAACAGACAGCGAGAGTGTTATCCTGATGAAGAAAAAGTCTTTTTTACTCAGTGCATTAGCTATTAGTCTCGGATTAACCTTTGCTTCTGTTCCTATGGCGAATGCAGGTATCCCTGTTGCCGTCGAAGGCCAGCCGCTGCCAAGCTTGGCTCCTATGCTGGAGAAAGTGCTGCCCGCGGTAGTCAGCGTGCAGGTTACTGGTACACAACCCCCCAGCAGCGACGTACCGCCTGAATTTAAATTCTTCTTCGGCCCCCAAGCCCCTTCTGAAGACGAAGGCGGGCAGGCTTTTGAGGGTTTAGGGTCGGGTGTAATCATAGATGCAGCTAAAGGCTATGTGCTGACTAACAATCATGTCGTGAATAATGCCGACAAAATCACCGTACAAATCAACGATGGCCGTGAGTACTCAGCCAAACTGATTGGTAAAGACGATCAGTCTGATATCGCCCTCATCCAGATTATTGACGGCAAAAACCTCACGCAAATTGCGATGGCGGATTCCGATACCCTGCGGGTGGGTGATTTTGCAGTCGCGGTAGGTAACCCATTCGGCCTCGGGCAAACTGCAACCTCAGGTATTATTTCAGCTCTCGGACGCAGCGGCCTTAACCTTGAAGGGCTGGAAAACTTTATTCAGACCGATGCCTCGATTAACCGAGGTAACTCCGGTGGTGCGCTGCTGAATCTGAAAGGTGAACTGATTGGCATCAACACTGCCATTCTGTCGTCTCAGGGCGGCAGCATCGGAATTGGCTTTGCTATTCCGGTAAACATGGCGAAAAACCTGAGCGAACAGTTGATAAAATATGGCGAAATCAAACGAGGTTTGCTGGGTATTCGTGGCACGGAGATGACGCCAGAACTGGCTAAAGCCTTCAAGCTGGATAGCCAGCGCGGCGCTTTTGTTAACGAAGTTCTGCCAAATTCTGCCGCCTCGAAAGCAGGTATCAAGTCAGGAGATATTCTGGTGACGTTGCAGGGTAAACCATTGAGCAGTTTCGCTGAATTGCGCGCCAAAGTGGGCACCGCGGGCCCGGGTGTAACCATGCAAATTGGTTTATTACGCGAAGGCAAACCAATGACCGTGAATGTCATACTGGATAAAAGCCCAACGGTAGAAACCAGTATCGACAAGATTAACCCGGCGTTGCAGGGTGTAACGTTGAGCGATCTCGACCCGAAAACCGGCAAAGGTATCCGCGTTGATGACGTGAAAAAAGGCTCTCCTGCCGACCAGGTTGGCTTGCAGAAAGACGATGTGATCATCGGCGTCAACCGTGAGGCAATCGACAATCTGGCCGCCTTCCGTAAGATCCTCGAAACCAAACCTGACCTGATCGCCCTGAGCGTTCAGCGTAAAGGTCAAAATATCTATTTGCTGATGCCCTAAAACTGCGGTTAATGCCGTAAAGCTCTGAAAATCGGACGTAGCCCGTGCTGCGTCCGATCAAGTCATGCTATCCTTCCGAAATATTCCATCCACTATTCCAGATACTTATGTTTGTTAAGTTATTGCGCTCTGCCGTTATTGGACTGATTGTCGCCGGTATTTTGCTGGCAGCAGTACCTATGCTGCGCAAAAATATTGCTCAGCCTTTGTTCGAACACCGCTTCAGTGAGAACAATGAACAGCCAGTCAGCTTTAACGAAGGCGTACGCCATGCTGCTCCTGCCGTCGTCAACGTCTACAACCGCAACATGGGCGCCAATTCGCAAAGCGAATTACAGATCCGCACCCTGGGTTCTGGCGTTATCATGAATGATAAAGGCTACATTCTTACCAACAAACACGTGATCAACAATGCTGATCAGGTGATTGTCGCATTGCAAGACGGGCGGGTCTTTGAAGCACTGCTGGTCGGTTCAGACAGCCTGACGGACCTGGCCGTTTTGAAAATTGACGCCGGTAATCTGCCGGTCATTCCGATTAACGACAAGCGTGTACCCCATGTCGGCGATCTGGTGATGGCCATTGGCAACCCTTACAACCTTGGTCAGACCGTGACACAAGGCATCATCAGCGCCACCGGCCGTATCGGCCTGAGTCCTTCCGGTCGCCAGAATTTCCTGCAAACGGATGCCTCGATCAATCAGGGCAACTCCGGTGGCGCGTTGGTTAACAGTCTCGGAGAGCTGGTTGGCATTAATACCCTCTCCTTTGACCAAAGTAACGATGGCGCAACGCCGGAAGGCATTGGATTTGCCATTCCCACCGCACTCGCCACCAAAGTCATGGGCAAGCTGATCCGTGATGGCCGGGTGATCCGTGGTTATATTGGTATTGGTGGGCGCGAAGTGTCACCGCTGCACGGCCCGACGACCAGTCTGGATAGAATGCAGGGCATCATTGTTAATGAAGTGACGCCAAATGGCCCGGCCGCTAATGCCGGCATGGTCGTGACCGATGTGATTGTCAGCGTGAATGGCAAGCCGGCGATATCCGCCATTGAAACAATGGATCAGGTGGCTGAAATACGTCCGGGTACAGTTATCCCGGTGGAGATCATGCGTAACGGTAAGAAGCTCACCCTGCAGGTCACCATTCAGGAATATCCGTCACATTGATTGAATAGCATTACTCAGCACGTAAAAAAGCCGGAAAGGTTACCCCTTCCGGCTTTTTCATTTAAAGGAGATTACTCGCCTTTAAAGCGTTCGATCTTCGCACCCAACTGACGCAGTTTATCTTCGATGCGCTCATAGCCACGGTCGATATGATAAATACGGTCAACGATGGTGACACCTTCCGCAATACAACCTGCCAAAACCAGGCTGGCTGAGGCGCGCAGATCGGTCGCCATGACCTGTGCACCAGAAAGCTGCTCTACACCATGGCAAATCAGGGTACTACCTTCAATCTCTGCATGAGCCCCCATTCGGATAAGCTCAGGAATATGCATGAAGCGGTTTTCGAAGATAGTTTCGGTGATAACGCCGGTCCCTTCTGCTACCAGGTTCAGAAGACTGAACTGTGCTTGCATATCGGTCGGGAACCCAGGGTGAGGCGCAGTCCGGAAGGTAACGGCTTTCGCGCGTTTGCCATGCATATCCAGGCTAATCCAGTCATCACCCACTTCAATATCCGCACCGGCTTCACGCAGTTTCGCCAATACGGCATCCAGTGTGTCAGGACGCGTATCACGGCAAATGACTTTACCGCCGGAGATGGCCGCAGCGACCAGGAAAGTCCCGGTTTCGATACGGTCGGGTACTACGCGATACACACCGCCCCCAAGACGCTTAACGCCCTCGATGGTGATTTTATCGGTACCCGCACCGGTGATTTTCGCACCCAGCGTATTAAGGAAACCCGCAGTATCCGTGATTTCGGGCTCACGTGCGGCGTTCTCAATAATAGTAGTGCCTTCAGCCAGGGTAGCGGCACACATGATGGTTACCGTCGCGCCAACGCTGACTTTATCCATCACGATATGCGCGCCCTGCAAACGTCCATCAACGGAAGCTTTGACGTACCCTTCTTCCAGCACGATTTTTGCGCCCAGTTGCTCAAGGCCAGAAATATGCAGATCAACCGGACGCGCGCCGATAGCGCAACCGCCTGGGAGTGAAACCTGCCCCTGACCAAAACGTGCCACTAACGGCCCCAGCGCCCAGATAGACGCACGCATGGTTTTCACCAAATCGTATGGCGCACAAAACTCGTTAACGTCACTGGCATCCACAAAGACCGAACCATTGCGCTCGATCTTGGTACCCAGTTGGCCCAATAATTTAAGGGTCGTGTCGATATCTTTCAGATGCGGAACGTTTTGCAACTCCACCGGCTCTTCAGCCAGTAATGCAGCAAATAGGATGGGAAGTGCGGCGTTTTTGGCACCGGAGATAGACACCTCGCCACTCAGACGAGTGCCACCCTGTACACGAAATTTATCCATTATGACGGCTCTCTTAATTTCAAATACTGAATTCAATTATGCATGGCCGGCAGGTTAACCTGCCGCTTTAAAAACCGTTCAGTTTACGGTCACGCTGCCACTCTTCTGGGGTATAAGCCTTGATAGAGAGTGCATGAATGCGATTGTCTGCGATGTATTCCATCAACGGGGCATACACCGTTTGTTGTTTCTTCACACGGCTCATGCCGTCGAATAATGCGCCCACTACGATGGCCTGAAAGTGGCTGCCGTCACCCGTGACGTGGGCTTCATCTAATGCCAATGCGTTCATCAGCACGTCTTTAATTTCGCTAGTTTCCATAGGAATCGATTCTTCTGAAGAGATCATAACAGCCGAACATCTTATAGAGATCCGGCCAACTCTTAAACCACGAAAAAGCCCCGGTGCGAGAGTTTTGCACAGGGGCTTGGTCTGTCTTGCAGCGGCTGTCGCACAAACTTGCCGCTAACTTGTGGTTACTACTGGCTTATTTGTCTCGCCGTCCGACACACTTTCAATTAACAGGGATAATATCCTGCAAATTGTAGAGGGCGATAAGCGTACTTAAACGATCGGTGATCCCGGTGAGAGCCAGCGTACCACCGTATTGCTCCACCTGGGCACGCAGATGAACCAGCATCGCAAGCCCTGCGGAGTCCACACGCTCAAGCCCGCCAACGTCAATCACAGTGATCTGGTTCATCAGCGTACGACGCTGATTCCACAATGGCAGCAACGTTTCGCGATCCAGCTCGCCGCGCAAAATCAGGCGCGGAGGCTGATGCTCCCAGCTCAGTGCGCCATTCATTATTTTTGATCCAAAGTGATTGGCTGTGCTGCCGCTTGCTTCAGACGCGCAGTCAGACCATCAATGCCTTTTTGACGCAAAATATCTGCCCATTCGTTTTGCTTGGTAGAGATCATGCTCACGCCTTCGGCGATCATGTCATAAGCCTGCCAATCACCGGTTTTAGAGTTTTTACGCCATTGGAAATCAAGACGAACCGGCGGACGGCCATTCGGATCAATGATGGTGACGCGAATGGCAATAATGTCCTGATTCGCATACGGTTGCTCAGGTTGCACGTTATAGGTCTGGTTGTTATACAGTGCCAGTGCCTGGCCATAAGCTTGTTGCAGGTATTCGCCGAAAGCCTGGAAGTAAGCTTCACGCTGTGCTGGGGTGGCATCTTTATAGTAACGACCCAGAACCAGCGCCCCTGCATATTTGATTTGCACAAATGGCAGCAGCTCTTCACGCACGATCACACGCAGGTAGTTCGGGTCCTGCTTGATTTTTGGCTGCTCTGTTTTCAGACGGGTAAAGGTGTTCTTGGCCGCTTCATTCATCATGCTGTATGGATTAGTCTTGTCTACCGCCGCATGCGCCAGCGGGGCCATGACCACCAGCAGGGTGGCTAAAATGATACGTTTAAACATGCAATATTCCTCTTTTAAACTCTGCTCGTGAAAAGTGCTTAATGACTGGTTGCCGCGGGCTGTGGCGCTACCGCTGCATCCGGGGCCGCCTGAGCATCGCCCGCATTAGCTTCCGTTTTATCTTTATCGCCGCCGCTTTTATACAGGAACTGACCAATCAGGTCTTCCAGAACCAGCGCAGATTTCGTGTCCTGAATCGAACCGCCATCTTTAAGGATAGTCGTTCCCATATCCGGGTCTTCAAAACCGATATTCAACGCCAGGAACTGTTCGCCTAACAGGCCGGAAGTACGAATTGCCAGCGTACTGGTACTTGGGATCTGGTTATATTTTTGCTCAATATCCATCTCCACTTTTGGCGAGTAATTTTTATCCAGCGTGATAGCACTCACGCGCCCCACGACAACACCGCCGACTTTAACCGGCGATCCCGCTTTCAGACCGCCGATATTATCGAAAGTGGCAGAAATACGGTAAGTCGGCTCAGAACCGATTGAACGGATATCCGCGACTTTAAGGCATAGAAATAATACGGCACACAGGGCAATGATTAAAAATGCGCCAACCCAGATTTCACTTTTTTTAGTTTGCATTGATTAATTCCCAAACATCAGTGCTGTCAGCACAAAATCTAATCCCAGCACCGCCAGAGACGAATGCACCACGGTACGGGTCGTTGCCCGGCTGATCCCTTCAGAAGTTGGGATCGCGTCATAGCCGTTAAACAGAGCAATCCATGTCACGGTAATGGCAAAAACGATACTTTTAATCAGGCAGTTAAGCAGGTCATGGCGCCACTCTACCGCACTTTGCATGGCTGACCAGAAGAATCCACTGTCGATCCCTTTCCAGTCCACCCCAACCAGTGCTCCCCCCCAGATACCCACAGCCACAAAAATTGCCGTCAGTAACGGCATGGAGATAACCCCAGCCCAGAAACGTGGCGCGACGACACGGCGCAGCGGGTCGATTGCCATCATCTCCAGACTGGAGATCTGCTCGGTCGCTTTCATCAGCCCAATCTCGGCCGTGAGCGCAGAACCGGCGCGCCCCGCGAAAAGCAGCGCGGTAACCACCGGCCCCAGTTCACGCAACAGCGAGAGTGCCACCATCATGCCCAGGCTGGCTTCTGCACTGTAAGTTGTCAGAATGATATAACCCTGCAACCCGAGTACCATGCCGATAAAAAGTCCTGAGACCAGAATAATCAGCAGCGAAAGTACCCCGACGCTGTAAAGCTGTTTCAGCAGCAGCGGCCACTGCTTGGCAAACTGAGGCTTGCCCACCAGTGCCCGGAATAACATCAGTCCGGCGCGACCAAACGAAGTACAGGTTTGGATCCCGCGGCGGCCTGTAGAGGCTAATGCCTTAATTAACATTGATATACAACTCCATCATCCAAGCAGCTCGGCTTTGTAATCACCAGCCGGGAAGCGGAAAGGCACCGGTCCATCGGCGATACCGTCGAGAAACTGGCGAACACGGGGATCAGGATTATTTTGCAGCGCCTCAGGCGTACCTTCAGCAATAACATGCTGAGCCGCCACAATATAAGCATAGTCAGCGATACTCAGAACTTCAGGAACATCATGTGAGACCACGATACAGGTAACACCCAGCGCATGGTTTAGCTCATCAATCAGCTTAACTAAAACGCCCATCGTGATTGGATCCTGCCCGACAAAAGGCTCATCAAACATGATCAGTTCAGGATCAAGGGCAATCGCACGTGCCAATGCGACGCGACGCGCCATCCCACCTGAAAGCTCTGCGGGCATCAGTTCACCGGCACCACGCAAACCAACCGCTTCCAGCTTCATGGTCACCGTACTGTGCAACAGCGCTTCCGGCAATTTGCTATGTTCACGCAGCGGAAAGGCAACATTCTCGAACACATTCAGGTCAGTAAACAATGCACCGGACTGAAACAACATGCTCATTTTCTTACGCGACTCGTACAACTTACGTCGCGATAAGGCAGGGATATTTTCCCCATCAAACCAGATCTCACCGCTGTCCGGTGCTAACTGACCGCCGATAAGGCGCAGCAGAGTCGTTTTACCGATCCCGGATGGCCCCATGATGGCGGTGACTTTGCCACGTGGCACCGTCATATTTATCTCTTCGAAAATGGGACGATCGCCGCGCGTGAAACTCATGCCTTTGATCTCAACCAGATTCGATTGGCTCTGACTCATTCAGTTTATCCCTTCGGATTGTTTCAGCTTACGATACCCCTGATGTTAGGAGCATCGACGCGTAACTCTGGTATTTTTACAAAAACTTACCGCGTTTACGTCACCAAAATTGCCATTGTTTTACTTTTCTGCCACAGATGGTCAAAATCAATGAACAACAGTATTAAAAGAAACGCAGGATTCGTCTAACATACAGCAGCTTTGGCTGCCTGTTTTAGGACACAATGCAGCCACATTGCAGCCCATGTTCTTTTTAACGACCTTTTGGTCGGTTGTTCAGGCAACGAACCTCGCATTATACCTAATTAAAGGATTTTTCATGCTTCTCGCTATCGTACTCATGGTTGTCGGCTTATTACTCTTAGTTTATGCCGCCGATCGACTAGTGTACGGAGCAGCTGTTCTTGCCCGCTCAATGGGGATCCCTCCGCTCATTATCGGCATGACTGTCGTGGGCGTCGGCATTTCCCTGCCGGAACTGGTGGTGTCTACCACCGCTGCCATCAACGATCAGATGGATTTGGCCGTCGGAAATGCGATTGGTTCGAATATCATTAATATTCTTCTGATTTTGGGCGGCGCGGCCCTGATTCATCCACTTTCCGTCGGTTCTGATATCCTGCGGCGAGAACTCCCTTTATTGTTGCTGGTCACCGCGTTATGCGGTTTTTTGCTCCGGGATGGCGAGCTGAGCCGTCTCGATGGTGTCCTGCTGCTGGCCAGCGCCGCGATTTTCGTCATATTGATGATTAAAATTGCCCGCGCGGCGGAAAAGCAGGGGTTAGATACGCTGACCTACGAACAGATGGCAGAACTCCCGCAGGACAGCAGCAACACCGTCGCTTTCCTTTGGCTAGCGCTGGCGTTCATTATCATGCCGCTGGCATCGAGTATGATCGTCGACAATACCACAGTCATCGCCCGCTATTTTGGCGTTAGTGAACTGATTATTGGCTTAACGGTAGTGGCTATCGGTACCAGCCTGCCGGAAATGGCGACGTTTATCGCCGGTGCGGTAAAAGGAGAGGATGATATTGCACTGGGCAATATTATTGGTGCCAATATTTTTAACACTTGTCTGGTGCTGGGTCTGCCGGCACTGGTTGCGCCAGGAACGTTCAGCCCGGAAGCCTTTCACCGGGACTACTGGGTCATGCTCGCCGTCAGCGTCGTGCTCACCGGGCTATGTCTGATGCGTAAACACCGCATCGGCCATCTGGCCGGCGCCCTGTTATTATGTGGTTTCATCGCTTATCTGGCGCTGCTGTACTTTGTACCCGGCAGCGTTGAGTTTTAAACCCATCAGGAAGAGATCATGGGAAATTTCGAGCCAGAAGGAAGATTTGATTTCCAGTCTGCAGGAAAAGCCGTACTGAAAACCGAACGTGAAGGACTGGATCAACTCGACCAGTACATTAACGACGATTTTACCCGCGCATGTGAAAAGATGTTCGCCTGCGTCGGTAAAATAGTGGTGATGGGCATGGGAAAGTCAGGCCATGTTGGCCGCAAAATGGCAGCGACCTTTGCCAGTACCGGCACCCCAGCCTTCTTCGTTCATCCGGGTGAAGCCAGCCATGGTGATCTGGGGATGGTGTCCAAACAGGATATCGTGATCCTTATTTCCAACTCCGGTGAATCACACGAGATTCTGGCGCTAATCCCGGTATTAAAGCGTCTGGCAATTACCATGATTTGCCTGACGGCCAACCCGGAAAGTTCGATGGGGAAAGCGGCCGACGTGCATATTTGTGTACGCGTTCCTCAGGAAGCCTGCCCACTCGGACTGGCACCAACCACCAGTACCACCGCAGTGATGGTGATGGGTGACGCGCTGGCCGTGGCACTTTTGCAGGCGCGCGGCTTTACAGCCGAAGACTTTGCCCTGTCGCACCCGGGTGGAGCACTGGGTCGCAAGCTTCTGCTGCGGGTCAGCGATATCATGCATACCGGTGCTGAAATCCCGCACGTCAGTCGGGACGCATCCCTTCGCGATGCCTTGCTTGAGATCACCCGTAAAAACATGGGTATGACGGTAATCTGCAATGACCTGATGAAGATCGAAGGCATCTTTACCGATGGTGATTTACGCCGCATCTTTGATATGGGCGTCAATATTAACGAAGCGTCGATCGCTGATGTCATGACCACCGGTGGGATACGCGTTCGTCCGACACTGCTGGCCGTTGATGCCCTGAATCTGATGCAGGAACGCCATATCACCTGCGTCATGGTTGCCGATGGCGACCAGTTGTTGGGTGTGGTACATATGCACGACATGCTGCGCGCTGGCGTAGTTTAATTGAGGAATGTCCTGAATGAGTAATAGCGCAGCTACGGTGGATACCTGCTATGGTCCGGTCAGTGCACGGGTACTGGAACGGGCGAAGGCTATCCGTCTGCTGATTTGTGACGTAGATGGCGTCATGTCTGATGGCCTAATTTACATGGGAAATCAAGGCGAGGAGCTAAAAAGCTTCAATGTGCGTGACGGCTACGGCATCCGCTGCCTCCTGACCTCCGATATTGAGGTCGCCATTATTACCGGCAGGCGCGCCAAGCTGCTTGAAGACCGTGCCAATACGCTGGGAATTCGCCATTTGTACCAGGGGCAATCGGATAAGCTTTTGGCCTTCCACGAACTGTTAGATACACTGTCTTTAGATGCCAGTCAGGTCGCCTACATCGGTGATGACCTGATTGACTGGCCAGTTATGGCTGAAGTTGGCCTGTCGGTTGCGGTGCATGACGCACATCCGATACTGTTGCCTAAAGCACATTATGTGACCCGCATTTCCGGCGGACGAGGCGCAGTACGAGAATTATGTGACCTGATTCTGCTGGCGCAGGGCAAGCTGGAGGACGCCAAAGGGCTGTCAATATGAACAAACCAAAGCTATGGATAACTATCCTGCTGGCCCTGGTGGCGTTAGCCCTGATTGGCTGGTCTCTTTCTGATTCCGATAACCCGGCCCCGACGGCGACTAACGATCAGGAACCCACCTATCAGAGCCAGCACACGGTCACTGTGGTGTATAACCCTCTCGGCAGCCTGAATTACAAGCTGGTCTCTGCTGAGGTCAAATATTACACTACCGATCAGCTGACCTGGTTTACTCAACCCGTGATGACCATGTATGACAAAGACAAAATTCCTGTCTGGACCGTACGCTCAGATCGCGCCAAGATGACCAATGACAAAATGCTCTATTTGTACGGGCACGTTCAGGTGGACAGCCTGACGCCGGATACGTCGCAATTGCAGCGCATCATAACGGACAATGCTTCAGTTAACCTGGTCACACAGGACGTGGCTTCAGATGATGAAGTGACGCTTTACGGCACAGGCTTTACATCTAACGGCATGAAAATGCGTGGAAATCTGCGTAATAAAACCGCAGAGCTGATCGAAAAGGTAAATACCACTTATGAAATCCCAAGCAAAAAATAAAATCCGTAATTTCCTGATCACCAGCTCTCTGCTTGCCGTCAGCATTCCGGCGTTTGCGCTGAAAGACGACACGACCAAGCCGATCACCATCAATTCGGTCAATCAGGCGCTGGATGTCAACACCAACACCGCTACCTTCACCGGTAACGTGATCGTCAATCAGGGTTCGATTCAGGTCAAAGCGGACAAAGTCGTGGTTATCCGACCTAAAGGGGAATCCGGCAAAGAAGTCGTGGAAGGTTACGGTAATCCGGTGACCTTCTATCAAATGCAGGACAACGGCAAACCTATCAGCGGCCATGCGTCAAAAGTGCGTTATGAAGTCGCCACTGACCTGGTTACCCTGACTGGCAATGCCTACCTGGAACAGCAAGACAGTAATGTGAAAGGTGACCGAATTACCTATCTGGTGCAAAAACAGCAGATGGAAGCCTTCAGCGACAATAAAGGCGGCAGGGTCACCACCGTTCTGGTTCCTGCGCAATTGCAGGACAAAAACCAACCCGCGACA
Organism: uncultured Enterobacterales bacterium; assembly: GCA_946478305.1. Lineage (GTDB taxonomy): Bacteria > Pseudomonadota > Gammaproteobacteria > Enterobacterales > Enterobacteriaceae > Ewingella. Next base: position 23,362 of record CAMLBO010000006.1, on the reverse strand, counting down.
GCCCAGCCGACCCCGACCAAAAAGAGTAAGTGATAATTTATGGCAACGTTAATCGCAGAAAATCTGGCTAAGGCCTACAAAGGCCGCAAAGTGGTTGAAGATGTCAGCCTGACCGTCAACTCAGGCGAAATCGTCGGGTTACTGGGTCCAAACGGTGCGGGTAAAACCACGACCTTCTATATGGTCGTGGGCATTGTTCAGCGCGATGCAGGCCGCATTATCGTTGACGACGAAGATATCAGCCTGCTGCCACTGCACACACGTGCGCGCCGTGGCATCGGCTATTTACCGCAGGAAGCCTCAATCTTCCGCCGCCTCAGTGTATTCAATAACCTGATGGCCGTGCTCGAGATCCGGGACGATCTGACGAAAGATCAGCGTAATGATCGGGCAAATGAACTGATGGAAGAGTTTCATATCTCCCATCTGCGCGACAACCTCGGGCAATCCCTGTCGGGTGGTGAACGCCGCCGTGTTGAGATAGCCCGTGCACTGGCCGCCAATCCTAAGTTTATCCTGCTCGATGAACCTTTCGCCGGTGTTGACCCGATTTCAGTTATCGATATCAAAAAGATCATCGAACATCTGCGTGACAGCGGTCTCGGGGTACTGATCACCGACCACAACGTGCGTGAAACGCTCGATGTGTGTGAACGCGCTTATATCGTCAGCCAGGGGAAACTCATTGCCCATGGCACACCGACGGATATTCTGGCAGATGAACAAGTTAAACGTGTCTATCTCGGTGAAGAATTCCGTCTGTAAATCACGTTATCAGGACGTAAAGCCAAGATATGAAGCAAGGTTTGCAGCTCAGATTCAGCCAGCAACTGGCCATGACCCCTCAGTTACAACAGGCAATCCGCCTGTTGCAACTGTCGACGCTTGAACTCCAGCAGGAGATCCAACTGGCGCTGGAAAGCAATCCTCTGTTAGAGCAAACCGACCTGCATGATGAGATCGACTCCGTAGAAACGCTGGACAGCGAAGGGCTTGATACCCGCGAAGCGCTCGAGCAGAAAGACATGCCCGAAGAGCTGCCACTGGATGCCACCTGGGACGAAATTTATACCGCCGGTACGCCGTCCGGCACAGGCAATGATTACAGCGACGACGAGTTGCCAGTCTATCAGGGCGAAACTACCCAGACGCTGCAGGACTACCTGATGTGGCAAGTGGAACTGACGCCCTTTAGCGATACCGATGCCGCTATCGCCACCTCAATTGTTGATGCCGTGGATGATACCGGTTATCTCACCGTGTCGCTGGAAGACATCCTGGAGAGCGTCGGCGACGAAGATGTCACTATGGAAGAGGTAGAAGCCGTACTCAAACGCGTTCAGCGCTTTGACCCTGTAGGCGTGGCGGCCAAAGACTTGCGCGACTGCCTGTTGATCCAACTTTCTCAATACGTGCCGGAAACCGCTTTTCTGATCGAAGCCAAACTGATTGTCAGTGACCATCTGGATCTACTGGCTAATCATGATTTCCGCGCGCTGATGCGATCAACCCGGCTAAAAGAAGATACACTCAAAGGAGCGATGCAGTTGATCCAGTCTTTGGATCCACGCCCCGGGCAGTCTATCAACACCGGTGAATCTGAATATGTTATCCCGGATGTGCTGGTGCGTAAGGTATCAGGTATCTGGACGGTGGAACTTAACTCCGACAGCATACCAAGACTAAAAATCAACCAGCAGTACGCGGCAATGGGCAGCTCAACACGCAGCGACAGTGACGGCCAGTTCATCCGCAGCAATTTGCAGGAAGCGAAATGGTTGATCAAAAGTCTGGAAAGCCGCAATGAAACTCTGCTGAAAGTGACCCGTTGCATCGTCGAACAGCAGCAGGCTTTTTTTGAGTCAGGCGAAGAATTTATGAAACCGATGGTTCTGGCCGATATCGCCGGAGCGGTCGAAATGCACGAATCGACCATTTCACGCGTGACCACGCAGAAGTTTCTGCATAGCCCGCGTGGCATTTTCGAGCTGAAATATTTCTTCTCCAGCCATGTCAGTACTGACAGCGGCGGCGAAGCATCGTCGACCGCTATCCGGGCGCTGGTGAGGAAATTGATCGCGGCGGAGAACCCCGTCAAACCGTTAAGCGACAGTAAGTTAGCCACCTTGCTTTCCGATCAGGGGATCATGGTTGCCCGTCGCACCGTTGCTAAATACCGAGAGTCTTTGTCCATCCCGCCCTCAAACCAACGCAAACAGTTAGTTTGACCTCAACAGAGAAGGAAGACATTATGCAGCTCAACATTACCGGACATCACGTCGAAATCACGGAACCCTTGAGAGAATTTGTCACATCGAAGTTTGCTAAGCTTGAGCAATTTTTCGATCGAATTAATCAGGTATACGTGGTACTGAGCGTTGAAAAAGTGCAGAAAGTGGCTGAAGCTACGCTGCATGTGAATGGAGGCGAGTTGCATGCCACCTCGGAACATCAGGATATGTATGCGGCCATTGATGGCCTGGTTGATAAACTGGCACGCCAGCTCAATAAGCATAAAGATAAACTGAAACAGCACTGACACTCACGTAGCCTTTTGCGCTATTGACTTTGAGAGCATCGGCTCGTGACCTTCGGGAAACGAGCCGAACTGTCATTTAGGGCAAAAGAGCGTGAGAGTGAAACAGCGCTAAAGTGAAGATGAAATGATTAACGATACAGCTATGCAGTTAACGTCAGTTCTTAACGCCGAATGTACGAAAAGCGGCGTTCACTGCGCCAGTAAAAAACGCGCGTTGGAAATCATCAGCGAACTTGCCGCCAAACAACTCAATCTGGCGCCGCAGGTAATTTTCGATGCCATCCTCACCCGCGAAAGAATGGGCAGCACCGGCATTGGTGCAGGTATTGCCATTCCGCACGGTAAACTGGAAGAGGACACGCTGCGCGCTGTCGGAGTATTCATCCAACTGGAACAACCTATCGCCTTCGATGCTATTGATAATCAGCCGGTCGACCTGCTTTTTGCGTTGCTGGTCCCTGCCGATCAATGTAAAACCCACTTACACACCTTGTCTTTGGTCGCCAAAAAACTGGCTGACAAAACCGTGTGCCGTCGTCTGCGTGGGGCGCAAAGCGACGAAGAACTCTTCCAAATCATGACCGAAAGTGAATAATAAAAAAAGATAGCCAGTTACTGTTCAGCCGGTACCTTAGTGCCGGCAAGATTTTGCCAATGATGGTTCCCGGTCAGCTTGCCGGGGAAGTAAATTCTGAACGCTGAATTGCAGGGGAGTCACAACATGGTGCTGATGATTGTCAGCGGCCGTTCCGGTTCTGGTAAGTCGGTTGCCTTGCGGGCACTGGAAGACATGGGGTTTTACTGCGTGGACAACCTGCCGGTAGTCTTACTGCCTCAGCTCGCCCAGACCCTCGCCGAACGCAATATATCTGCCGCGGTCAGCATCGACGTGCGCAACATGCCGGAAAATCCTGAGATTTTCGAACATGCTATGGCACAGCTGCCGGAAAGTTTTTCACCTCAGCTACTGTTCCTTGATGCCGATCGCAATACGCTGATCCGTCGTTACAGCGATACCCGTCGCCTTCATCCTCTTTCCAGTAAAAATCTCTCGCTCGAAAGCGCCATTGATGAAGAAGCGGATCTGCTCGAACCACTGCGTTCATCCGCCGATCTCATTATTGACACCTCAGAAATGTCAGTCCATGAACTGGCCGAAATGCTGCGCACCCGCCTGTTGGGTAAACGCGAGCGCGAACTGACCATGGTGTTTGAGTCATTTGGCTTCAAACACGGTATCCCCATTGATGCCGACTACGTGTTTGATGTGCGCTTCCTGCCGAACCCACACTGGGATCCCAAGCTACGCCCGATGACCGGCCTGGATAAACCCGTGATAGCCTTCCTGGACCGTCACACTGAAGTACATAATTTTATTTATCAGACCCGTAGCTACCTTGAACTGTGGCTACCGATGCTGGAAACCAATAACCGCAGTTATTTGACCGTCGCCATCGGCTGTACTGGCGGTAAACACCGCTCGGTGTATATCGCAGAACAACTGGCTGACTACTTCCGTTCCCGCGGGAAGAACGTGCAATCCCGCCATCGCACGCTGGAAAAACGCAAATCATGACGGTTAAGCAAACGGTAGAGATCAAAAACCGGCTGGGTATGCATGCCCGACCGGCCATGAAATTGTTTGAACTGGTACAGAGCTTTGAGTCAGAAGTGATGCTGCGTAACGACGCAGGCATTGAAGCGGAAGCCAGCAGCGTAATTGCGCTACTGATGCTTGATTCCCCAAAGGGCCAGAAAATCGAAATAGAAGCAACCGGCCCTGATGAACAAGAGGCGCTAACTGCGGTAGTGAATTTGATCAACTCAGGGTTCGACGAAGACTAGCCGCTCAGCATTAAGGGTTTGCTCCACGCCAAGCGTGGATCAAATCCTGCTAAGGCAATCTTTCGCTATCGCCTTAAAACTTTCAAAATTAGAACTGCTCAGCAAACGGCTCATCGACCGTTCCCGCACAAATGTGACAAACAGGTCGTAAATCGCCATCGCCTCTTCGTAATCCGCTTTGCTGATCGCCAGCAGGAAAATCACATGCGCCGTTTCCCCATCCCCCCACGCGATACCCTGCGGGGAGAGCAGTGTGATCACCACAGTTTTCTTCGCCAGCAAACCCAGCGAATGCGGCAGTGCAATACCTTCGCCAAGCATGGTCGAGACAATCTCTTCACGCTCCACTACTGAGGGGTAAAACTCGGCGTCGACGTAGCCCTCCTCTTCCAGTTGGGTGCAGACCTTATGGAACAGTTGCGCCTGGGTCATCGGTTCGTCGATGATCATAAAATGTTTTTCGTCGAAGAACTTCTCCAGCATGTAAGGGCGCGTGCGGTCCACTAACACCAATTTCCCCAACTGCTCCATCTGATACTCGGTCGGGAAAGGCGACAGCACCACCACCGGCTTATTTTTTTCGGTGATACGCGCATTGGAGATAATAAAATCTTCGTCGACGTGTTCAAGCTTCTCGTAGTCGCGCAAAGAGACCACCTGCGTCACCACCAGCTGCGGGTATTTGCGGCTGATCTGCGCCTGAATCATGCGGATCGTCGAGTTGCCGGTATCGCACACCAGCATCACCTGTGGATGGCGCTGGTAACCGATGTTGTAATGCCGCTCCAGCCCCACGCCGATGTGCAACACCAAAAACCCGATTTCGTTTTCGCTGAGTGAATACGGTGTATATTTCCCCCAGCTGGAAACCGCTGCCAGGGTTACGTCGTAGGCCATCGGATAGTGCTGCTTGATGTTACCGAGCAGGGGATTAGGGATATTAATCTGATATTTAACCCGGGTGATCATGGTCTTAATATGGGTTAACAGATCAGCCCGCAGCTGCTTATCACCTTGTAAATCATAGTTATAGTGCGCATTGATATAAGAGAGAATGTAATCCACCAGAGATTCATCGTCGTCGGCATTGATGTCAGTTGGTAAAATATTCTGTACCCGCCGCGCCGCAATATTGACCCGCAAATAAGCCTCTTCCGCAGCCGGGATCTCTTTACCCACCAGCGCTTTCAGCTCCGCTGCCAGACGCACAGACACCTGTCGCACGGCCGGATCGCCCTCTTCTGCATCGAAGTCGGTCAGCGGGTAGCCGCCGGTAATACGTTTGATGGCCACCGCGCAATAGAGGATCAGATACTGCTCGCCTTCATCTGTCAGCTGGATTGACGACTGGGCCAGCAACTGGTGCATAAAATCGGTCAGCGGTGCCAGTGCTTCGCGCTCCAAACTTTCCGTTTTCAGTAACGGATTGGTCTGATCTTCGCCATCAAGCTCGAACAGCAAATCGGTCAGGCAGGCGCGGATAGCCAGTTCAGCGCCGAACAACTTCATGCCGTAACGCGGCTTGGTTTCAATGCTAAGGTGATAGCGCGCCAGATGCTCCCTGACCTCAGCCATATCATTTTGCAGGGTTCCCCGGCTGACGAACCATTCATCGGCCAGATCTTCCAGCTTGAGTGAAAAAGCTGAGGTCAAAAAGCGTATTAGCAGGTAGTTGACACGTTCAGGGGCAGTGCGTGGCGTCGGACTGATACGGCGGTTATTAGCCTGTTGCAGTGAAGAGAACAGAGCAGCGTCATCTATTTTCAGTTGGTATCCGCTGCCACGGTTGTGCACGAACGAGGCACCGTACTGCTCTATGATCTCATTGAGTGCAGTAATATCGGCTCGCACCGTGCGCGTGGAGACATCCAGGCGCTTTGCCAGCTCATCCTGCGGCAGCGTTTCTGCCTGCAGGGCATCAAACAGATGGGCCAGTCGTTGATAGGGAAATCTCACCATAATCCTTCCAGTCAGTGGTTACCGTAAAACATCAATTTTCAGAGCGCGTTAAATAACAAGGCGGGATGACAAGAAACGTCACCCCGCATCGTTTATTCATACTGAGTCACTTCAACGCCTGACTATCAGGGAACAATCACCATTTGCGACGGGCTGCCCACCGCAGTGTATTCATCAGCAAAGGTCAGTTTACCGCTGCTGGCGGAAACATTGAATTTAGTGATGTTATCGCTTCGTTGATTCATTGCGAAAATGTATTTTCCATCCGGCGAGAAGTTTATGGTCCGCGGGTAGTCACCACGGGTCCAAACCTCTTCACCAAAGGTCATGGCGCCTTCGCCGGTCACGTTGATTTGCGCAATGCTGTTGTGCAGACGGTTAGCCACGTACAAATGACGTCCGTCTTTGCTCAATACGATGCCTGCGGCAAAGTTAGTGCCTTTGAAGTTAGCCGGTAACGACGACAACACATGCAGCTGTGTCAGCGTGCCTTTAGCACTGTCAAAGCGATAGCTGGTCAGCGTTGAAGCCTCTTCGTTGATCAGGAAGACCACCTTACCGTTCGGATGGAACACGAAATGGCGCGGACCGGCACCCGGTGAAGAGGCGCTAATGAACGCTGGCTCGTTAGGTATCAGTTTTCCGTCGTCCAGTTTCCACTGATAAATGCGATCCAGGCCGAGGTCGGTGGAGAAGGCAAACTTGCCGCTCGGATCGGTGGCAATCATATGGGCGTGCGGGCCATTATGGTCACTGGCAGCAAAACTGCCTTCAACCGCTGCGGCGGGCTTTGCTGCCCCAGCCGGACCCGAATCTTGTTGATGATCACTGGCTTCGCCCAGTTTGCCACTGGTATCTACCGGGAATACCGCCACCACGCCACTGATGTAGTTGGCCACCAGCAGGTGATCGCCTTTTGGGGTCAGCGACAGATAAACCGGGCCTCCGCCCTGCGAATCCACCTGATTAATCAGCGTCAGGCTTCCATCCTGTGGGTTGATTTTATAGGCCGCAATCGCGCCGTTTTTCCCGCCGTTATAATTATCAATTTCATTGCCGATAAACAGCGTTTTGCCGTCATGGCTGGCGACCATCTGGGCCTGATTCGGCAACTGGCTGACCAGCACGCGTTCGGTCAGTGCACCGGTTTTATTGTCAAATTTAAAGCGGTAAACGCCTTCGCCATTGGGGTTATAGGTACCCACGTAGGCGTAATGAGTCGTTTTCGTCATGGCCTTTTCTGCTGCGTAGAGCGGTGTGGCGGAGATCGCCAGCATCGCGGATGTTAAACCTGAAATCAGTAGCCAGTTTCTCATACATTTCCTCAATTTAAAGGGATTGCCAGACAAACGCGGGAGTCCTGCACCGCCCCAAAGGACGGACGCAGGGTGTTTAACAGCGCAGACAGCTCGCAGCGCGAAAGGAAAGTGGCCAGTGAACCTTAACCGATCAGCTTTTTAACGCTGGCCAGCAGGGTTCTGACATCGTCAGGGCGGGTATTCCCGCTGGCGCTGTCGATGATTGAGCTATAGATATGTGGGATGATTTTGCTCACCCCGGCTTCCAGCGCGATTTCCATAATCGGCTCGAAGTTTTCCAGGTCGATGCCGCCGGTCGGTTCCAGCCAAAAATCATGTTCTGCGCAGGCACGAGCCACGGCGGCAAATTCGTCGCGGGTTTTTAGGCCCCCCATAGGGAAATATTTGACCGAGCTGCCGCCCATGTCTTTGAGCAGTGCTATGGCCGTTTCAACGGGTACAATCGCGTCAGCCTCAGTGGAACTCAGCGGCCCGGTGTTGATTTTTACCCAGCCCACTTTGCCGGTTGGCGAAATCAAACCGTTAACGACGCTGTCATTCTGGCCGAGCAACGCACGACTGGTGCCGACGCCGGTGAAAACCTGATTCACATGCTGGGGCTGAACCTGTTGGGAGATCTGACTGACCATCAGTGACTGGCGCGGGTCGCCGGTACCCAGGCCGACAGACAATGCGTTCTCAATCAGCACGGAGTACTCTTTCATGTCCGCCACGGCGCTCGGCACATCGGCGTAATTTTTTGACAATACGCCCACCAGCACGTGCCCCTGCGCCGCATCATAAATATCGCGGGCGTTGTCTTTAGAACCGGCCAGTACGTTCAGGCACACGCGGTCACGGTAGAAATTCGGGGTCAGCTTCATGCTTTTTCTCCGCTGAAAAGTTGTTTGAAACGCGCAGCGACAATGGCGAGCTGCGGCGGCGTTACGCTGCGCACATCCACTTCAATCTTGCCTTCGTTGGCACGGTAGCCGCGGAAGTAAATGGCGATATCGCCGTTTTTCATCGCATCCACAATGGCCTTGGTTTTCCAGCCCAGTACCGCTTCATCAAAGGTGATCTCGGTGCGCGCAATGTCGCGTCCGGCGCTGTCCCACACCACACGGCCGGTGACACCGTTGATTTGATTCAGACTTTCAATGAATGGCATCATCTTGTCGACCATCTCCTGACCGGTGGTTTTCGGCAGGGTAATGTAGCTTTCAATCGCCTGCGTCAGGCCGAGGATGCCCTCTTTGCCGACTTTCATCGCGCGGCCAATGCCGTTGGACTGCAATTTCACCCATTCGACATACTGCTGTTTACCGACCACCAGACCGCTGGTCGGCCCTTCGATGGCTTTCGCACCGCTGTAAATCACCAGATCGGCACCCATTTCGTAATAACAGGTCAGATCCTCTTCGGCTGCCGCATCCACAATCAGCGGCACGTTGTGCTCACGCGCTACGGCGGCGGCTTCTTCAACAGACAGAATGCTTTTCTGCACGGAGTGGTGCGACTTGATGTACAAGATGGCTGCCGTACGTGGCGTAATGCAGGCGGCGAGTTGCGCAGGCGAGCATTCGTTGGCATACCCAGCTTCGACCACTTTCCCGCCGCCCAGCATGACCATTGTGCCTACCGGCGCGCCAAAGTTAACGTTATGGCCTTTGGGCAGCACGATATCGTGAGGCACTTCCAGCGGTGCGGCATGCAGGTTTTCCAGCAACCACGCGTTATCTTTGATGATCACTGCAGCAACAGACTGCGCCATGCCGGACGATGCACAGGAGACCACCACCGCATTCTCAACGCCCAGCAATTTCGCAATGTATGCACCGGTTTTGTTGACCACATCTTTCATCTCAAAGAAGTGATTCAGGCCGGTATTGACTACGTCAGCCACTTCCGGGCGCGGGGTAGATACACCCAGAATTGTCATACGACCGGAGGCGTTAATCACCTGCTTAAGACCGTATTTCTCGTACAGGGACTGCTCAGACTTCGAAGACATGATTTGATTTCCCTTCATCGGTTAATAGGGCTACGCCCGCGACCACGGCGGCCAGTGGCACCAGGAGCTGCTCGCCGGTGACTGACTGACCTTCAGAGTCAACGAACACCTTAGGCGCATGTTGGATTTCAAACAGCGTCAGGTCGGCATCAGCGCCGACCTCAAGGCGTCCTTTCGACGGCAGGCGGAGCGCGTCGGCCACGTTACAGGTTACACATTCGATCACCTGTTCAAGCGAAAGGCCGACGGTAAAGAATTTGGACATCACGGTCGCGAGGCTATGAACCGGCCCGGTGACGCGGTTGCGGCAATAGATATCAGAGCTGATGGTGTGCGGCACGATACCCTGCGCAATCGCCAGTCGGGCCACTTCAAAACTGAAGCTGGCACTGCCGTGGCCGACGTCGAGCAAAACGCCACGACTCAGCGCGCGTTTGACGGAGTCACGCAGTACACCTTCCGGTGACAGAATGCGGTTAGGTTTACCGTTGTAGCAGTGGGTAATGATGTCGCCCGAGGTCAGCAAATCGGTGATTTCGTCCAGATCCGGCGGGTTATTGCCGATGTGTACCATCAGCGGCAGATCGTTGTTTTCCTGCTGGATAGCTTTGGCACGCTCCAGCGGTTTGATGCCGTTTTTTCCCACCACGCTGCTGCTCATGCGCGCTTTAATACCGATGATGAAACCCGGGTTACGGGTGATAGCGTCACGCACGGCCGCTTTGTCGATCTGGTTCATATCGGCCAGTTCATTTTGCGTCACGATGCCGGTACGGGCGATATTCAAAAAAGCCAGGACGTTGGTTTTGGCGGCACGAGTCAGTTGGTAAAAATCATCGACGTCATTAGCCCCCGTGCTACCAGCATCCACCACGGTGGTTACGCCGCTCGCGACGCCGATAAGATCGGGCTCGTCATGATAAATCGGCGATTTGATGTAGCAGTGAACGTGGGAGTCAATCCACCCGGCGCTGGCGTAAACCTGGCCGTGCAGATCAAGAATGTGTGTGGCGGTCGCGCCGCTGTCGAGCTGGCCGGTGGCGGCAATTTTACCGTCGCGGATAGCAATATCGGTCAGGCTGCCGTCGGGACATTTTGCCTGGCGGATGATCAGATCATACATACGCTTTTCTCCGTACTCTTTTCTCAGTGGCACCAGACGCCTGGAAAGATTCCTGACGTCTGATTTAACTGCTTATTGACTGCTGTTCTTACAGGGCTACCGGGTAAATCGCACCGAGGATCATGGCACCCAGAATGGCACCACCAGTGATCGGTTTCTGCCAGAGATAGAACCCCAGCGCACCGAGCAGCGAACCCAAACCGATAGGAATGGAGGCCGCCATCGCAGACAGAATAATCAATGGACCAAGGAAGCGGCCTGAGGCGTTACCGGCCCCCATCATCACGTCTGCACCGTAGGTGGAATTACTCTGGTTGATGGTAAATTTACGCGCCAGAATAATGATATAACCCACCGCCAGTCCCAGAATCAGCCCCGTAACCAGAGAGGCCGCAAAGTTCGCGACCGGGAAGATGATCCCGGCACCCAGCAGCATGGCCGGAACGCCAAGGCCAATGCCGGTCTGGATGGCGCCACCGATATCGAGAATACCGACCAGTGAACCTTCGATAATGCGGGCAAACAGGAAGCTGGCACCAAAGGCCGCAACGGCCCCGTAAACGCCGGTATCCATGCCGGCACGTAACATCGCGACAAACGCCACTTCGTTAAAAGCGCCGATGCCATACAGGTAATACATGTGTGTTCCGGCAAACACCCCGGAGGAGAGTAATCCAACAAAAATCGGGAACGACCACTCGGCGTACCAGAAATTACTTTTGGCTTGTTCTTCCATTGTCATAAGCTCCAGTTCTATTTATTCGCGAACTTACTTGCCGCTAAGAGAGTTGTGAATACCGTTTAGCCATGTTGGGACCTCCAGCATGAAGGATTGCAGTAGTTTCACATCGAAGCCACGGAAGAACCCGCTGAGCACGAACAGCGCGATAATGGCCCCCATCATCACTCGGGTGACGTGGTTCCAACCGCCCTCTTCAACGCCTTTACCGATCAGGATACCCAGCACCAAACCGGGTACTGCGTTACCCATGATCATCTGCGCCAGCCCTCCAAAAATGGTGGCCCAGAAACCGGATCGGCGCCCTGCGTCAATCGCCGCCAACCAGAAAATCACCGGCATCACGGTGTTAACCAACAGGTTGGCAGCAGGTACCAGCACTTTCACCGCCGTTACCTGCAATGATGCGGGGACAGCAGACGCGGTGGTATTGAGGAAAGTGACGACAATCATGCCGATAACCGCACCGGCAATAGCCATCTTGCGTGGGTCATGCAGGGTTTCAGCGACGTTGCGGTTTTTAAACATCAACGCGGCTGCCGCCCAGTGAGGAATGATGCGGTGATCGACATCTTGCGTGAACGAGCCTGCTGCCACAGAAGATGCCCAGGCATTGAAGAAGAAGCCTAAACCGAACGAGAAATGCGAAGCCGGATCGCCTTCACAGGAATTTAATTCCCCAAGAGTACGAAAAGCCCCCATCCCTTGCACGTTTGGTGCGTGGAACATACGTGCAGCACCTGCACCTACGCCAACCCCCACCAATCCGCCGATAATAAGCGACTTAAATAAAATAATTAAAAACATCAGTTATCCTTGTCATTTATAGCTAACATTTTTGAGCCTGTTAATGAGGTAACGATCCCCTATATGGCAGGCACTTATTTAGTGACAAAAACTACCTGGTCAGTATTTATTGCCGTCAGATTGACGGTAATGTCTAACGCCACGTAATAACTTTTTCTCTCCCTGGCCAGAAAGAAGAACAGGAATTTTTCCCTTTTTACCGTTTCCTCTGCCGTAATTATCTTGACGTCCTGCGGTTCAATACGCAGCAAAATATTTTGCGTCGACTTTAGAACGGTTCGCTGAACCTGACTCAGTGCGGAAGAAAAAGCGGCGGCCTTATTCTCGCCTTTTCCCTCAACCCGCACCGTGGTGGTTAATTGCTGCTTCATTATGGCTGGCCGAATTTCTTGATATAGGCTTCAACCAGTTTTTGACCCAGCTCTTCTTTATCCATAAATCCGAAACCTAATACATTGCAGCCTTCATTAATTGCGGTCACGCCTTCATCCACAGAGCGCATACCGTATTTGGCTTTATATCCATATTTTGTTTGCGCGGTAATTGCGCCTGCACCGCCACTGCCGCAGAAGGAGATGCCAAAGGTGGCATTTTCGGCTTTCATCACGTCGCCTAATTTCATGTCAGCCGCCACACCAGGCACGACAATGGCTTTGCCACCTGCGGCTTCAACGCCTGCTGCTACTTTCTGGCCTTTACCTAAACGGTCGCCGATAACAACGATAATTTGTCCCATGATGGTTTCTCCCGATAAATAATTATGAATTGTTGTCTTTCGCGACTTCAAAATGCACCGAGAGCAAATACGCTTCCTCTATCGGTAAATTCCCGAATAAGGCAACAACCTGTTCAGCCATTCGCATTGACTCCGCAGATATTTCGTCAAACAGCTCTTTATCAACTTCAGGTAATGGCTCGCCGGTAATAGAGCGTAATACCATGGCCTTAACATGTGAGGTTAACATCTGCTGCTGGACATCGTTGGTATAGATATTTTCGGCATTTAACATCGCCTGAATATCTTTTAGCACTTTCTCTGTGGTGGCTTCTGCATCTTCCAAACCAATTTGCCCTGCCGTATTAACAGATGCGGTTCCGTTATTCACTCGCGGTTACCTCTCCTTGCCGTGCAATACCTAAAAAGTCGTGTATTTCGTCTGTCTTTACCCTAACCGTAAGGTGATTTCCTGTGTAGCCGGTTTTTTTCCAGTTGAAAGTGGAAATGTGATGGCCCGAGCGGATCACATTCTCAAAACTGAGATTATTCTGGGTATACCACTGCTTGAAGGGTAGGTGTTCAGGGTATTTCACTGGCATTAGGAATTTTTGCAGCATTGAATGAATAGGTTGGTGCTTCCATTTTCGGCTATCTACGCCTAGTATCAGAGGATAGAAGATGAAAACACCAACACCCCTGCGCTAATGCGCGGGGGTGTTGCTTTTTGACAACCGGCAACCCTGCCGATCCCTACGTCACCCTAAGGGCTGACGAGACAGAAGGAAATAGGAAAAATGCTATGAGCAAACCGACCCTGACCATCAATGAGCTTGATGCAGAACGTTTAGATACCCTTCTGGCGCAGGCGGCTTATGCCAACAGCCCGGTCGCAGAGGCCCTGAACGAAGAACTGGATCGTGCTGAAATCCTGCCGCCGCAGGACATGCCTGCCGACGTCGTGACGATGAACAGTAAGGTACGCTTCACGGAAGGCAAAGAAGGCGAAGAACATATACGCACGCTGGTCTATCCGGCAGCACTGAAAGATACCGATGAGCAGTTATCGGTGATGGCTCCGCTGGGTGCGGCACTGCTTGGCCTGCGCGTCGGCAGCACCATTAACTGGACCATGCCTAATGGCAAAGAGAGTGAAATTCACGTGCTCGAATTGTTGTTCCAGCCAGAGGCAAGCGGCGAGTTACGTCGATAAGATTTTTGCGCCTCCCCAGAAAAGGGGAGGCGCTGATGCTGTTACTTAAACTTCTTGTGGTTCTCGTTACGGGTGGCTTTAAACCCTTCGGCTTCTTTCTTCGCTTCATCCAGTTTGCCTGCTTTCGCCAGCTCCGACGCCTTATCGATCTGACCAATTAATGTATCCAGACCTTTGTGAAAATCCTGCATTTGCGGACTGTTGGCATCCTGTCCTTTCAGTTTTGGCGGGGTGGATTTTTTCGCATCCTCGGCTGCCGCTTTCATGTTGGACAGGCCGGTGGTGAACTCATTCGCATCCGTTGTTTTGAGGATCTTGCCGTAATTATCGGCAATGGTATCCATATCTGCTTCTAAATCTGCCGCCAGTGCGACCGTGCTGCTGCCTAACATTGCTACCACTGCTAACGCCATCAGTTGTTTACGCATAATCATCTTCTCTCTTATTTTAAGTCTTATTGAAACGCTTTTGTTAAAACGACATTACTTGTAGGGCTTACTAAAAATAGGCGGTGAGGGGACAAAGTGGCATTACTTTTTTGTAAAGAATTGACGCAGCGGCCGGGCAGCCGCTGCGCAGAGATGAGAGGAGGGAAAATTATTCGCCGGCGATTTTCATCTGTGGGAGCAAAACGGAGCCACATTGAATATTGCTGCGAGTTTCGATATCACTGCCAATACTGACCATATTGCGCCACATATCCTTCAGGTTACCGGCGATAGTGATTTCGCTAACCGGGTACTGAATTTCACCGTTCTCGACCCAGAACCCGGCCGCACCGCGTGAATAGTCGCCGGTCACACCGCTGACGCCCTGGCCCATCAGCTCAGTCACCACCAGGCCTTTATCCATTTTGCGCAGCATCCCGACAAAATCATCACCCTGGCCAGCAATACGCCAGTTGTGAATACCGCCTGCGTGCCCAGTGGTCTGCAGGCCCAGTTTGCGCGCCGAATAACAGGTCATCAGCCAGTTTTGCAACACACCGTCTTTCACGATATCGCGGCGCTCAGTGCGTACCCCTTCGCTGTCGAACGGCGTCGAAGCCAGACCCTGCAACAGATGCGGGTGCTCTTCAATAGTCAGCCACTCTGGAAGAATTTGTTTGCCCAAACTGTCGAGCAGGAAAGAGGATTTGCGGTAAATGCTGCCGCCGCTTATCGCCCCCACCAGATGGCCGAACAGACCCGTCGCCACTTCAGCGGCAAACAGCACCGGCGCATGCCGGGTGGTCAATTTACGCGGCGAAAGACGCGATAACGTGCGGCGAGCACACTCGGCACCAACCCACTCAGGGTTGGCCAGATCTTTCATGCTGCGGGCGATGGTATAGGCGTAATCACGCTCCATATCGCCGTCATGCTCAGCAATGACTGAGGCTGAAATCGAGTGGCGCGTGGAGCAGTAGCTTTGCAGCATGCCATGGCTGTTGCCAAACACGCGGATACCATAGTGGCTGTTAAAACTGCCGCCTTCGCTGTTGGTGATGCGTTTATCCGCCGCCAGCGCCGCCTGCTCTGCCCGTGCCGCCAGTTCGATACCGCGATCGGCATCGAGTTCAGTGGGGTGGAAGAGATCCAGATCCGGCGCATCAAACGCCAGCATCTCGCGATCGGCGACACCGGCAAAGGGATCCGGCGAGGTAAATCGGGCAATATCCAGCGCAGCCTGTACGGTGCGTGAAATCGCATCGGCGCTGAGATCGGTCGAGGACGCGCTGCCTTTACGGTTCTGATAATAGACCGTAATACCCAGCGCACCGTCACTGTTGAACTCTACGTTCTCAACATCGCCAAAGCGGGTGCTGATACCAATACCGGTGGTTTTACTGACCGCCACTTCAGCCGCATCTGAACCTGCTTGCGCCAATTCCAGAGCCTGAGCGACGGCCTGTTCCAGTGTCTTACGCTGTTCTGCAACTTGATTGACTACGTTCATCAGCTCATCACTTATTAGAAAAAAGAGGTTATACCCGTCATCCTTCAAGCTGCCCCTGCATTGGCTGCCTTCAGTTACCCACATCACTTACCGGAGTAAGCTCATCGGGATTCCTTCAGTTGCCGCCTTGATGCAACTCGAATGATTTTGGGTAAATATAGGAATCAGTCTAACAGAACGTGGAGGAATGAGGGATAACCATGCATAATGCCGCCATGCAATAAAGCACAATCAAGCTGACAGGAATATCCCGACGGCTATTCCCGAAAAGAGAAAGCGCCCCATGACAAAGAAAATTGACGACTGGTCCGATGATGTTCCTGAAAATGAGAACGAAGAAGATGATGAGATCATCTGGGTCAGCAAAAGTGAAATTAAGCGTGATGCCGAAGCCCTGAAAGATCTGGGCCAGGAAATGGTCGATTTGGGTAAGAACTCACTCGACAAACTGCCGCTCGACGAAGACCTGCGCGCAGCGATCGATCTGGCGCAGAAGATCAAAAAAGAGGGCCGCCGCCGTCAGATGCAGCTGATCGGTAAAATGCTGCGCTCGCGCGACGTGGAACCTATCACCACCGCCCTCGACAAGCTGAAAAACCGTCATAACCAACAGGTTTCGCTGTTCCATAAACTGGAAGTGCTGCGTGACCGTCTGGTTGAAGAAGGCGATGACGTGATTCCTGCAGTCCTGGATCTCTACCCTGAGGCTGACCGCCAGCAGCTGCGCGCTCTGATCCGTAATGCCCAAAAAGAGAAGGCGACCAATAAGCCGCCGAAATCTTACCGTCAGATTTTCCAGTATCTGCGTGAGCTGGCAGAAGCTAAAGACATGTAATTCACTGAAATAAGTGAATGAAAAAAGCCACCGTATAGCGGTGGCTTTTTTTGGTCAGGATTTGGGTTTATGTGAGGCCGGTTTTTCATGCACATTAAAACGTAACCCACCGTCCAGCTCTTCTTCTGCTTCCTCGAACAGCAAAATCAGCGCCCCGAAGCGCCGTTTACGCCCCGCCGACAGGTTGGCAAAATCTATCTCCACCGGCAATTTTATGCCACCGGTGACCTCATCCCAAAGCGCATCCAGATTGGCCCCAAAGCTTTCGCTTAGCCCAAACTGACGTGCAAACTCGCCATAAAAGGTGGCTAAATCCGGGATGTGATTAAAATCGAAGACCACTTTATTCATCGAATTCACTCCACCCGAACAAATTGTCTGTAGTGATCGCGGCTGACATAAATCAGGCCATCACTGGCGAAAAGTACCCTGTCTGCGCCACGACGGCCGCAGCGGTAATTAATATCAGCCTCACGCCACACGCGCTTGTAAGCGCTGGGCAGACGCCCTTCACGGTTGGAAAAACGATCGCCGCCGATGGCTTTACCCGGCAGTACCTGGCATAAATTTCCCGCACGGGCATCCCATCCTGCAGCCCGTGCCTGTTTCTTAGTGACATAATAATCAGGCAAACGGTGATTTTGTATCAGATAATTCACTACTGTTTTTTCAGAGGTCAGCGCTTCCAGAGTATCGCCAGATTGTTTCGCCAGCGCCATCTCCGGAAACTGCAAGGCCATAAGCCCCAAACACATCATCACCCAGAGGCTGCGCAAGCGCTGCCATGTCATTTGCTTCATCATCATCCTGTTTACTCGCCGTTCACCGGGACGCTATAAGTTGCCCAAATGCAGAGTTTTCACCTGCAAATACTCTTCCAATCCCAGTACCGAACCTTCACGGCCGAGACCAGACTCTTTCACGCCGCCAAAAGGTGCAACTTCAGTCGACAACGCACATTCGTTAATGCCGATCATGCCACTCTCAATGGCGTCAGCCACGCGGAATATCCGCTGCAAATTCTGGGTATAGAAATAGGCCGCCAGACCAAACGGCGTGGCGTTGGCGCGTCGGATAACTTCCTCTTCGGTTTTAAAACGGAAACAGGCCGCCAGTGGACCGAAGGTCTCTTCTTCAGCCACTTTCATCTTGTCATTCGCCTCAGCGATGACCGTTGGCTGGAAGAAATTACCGCCAAGCTGATGACGCTGACCGCCCTCAACCAGACGCCCGCCTTTTTCCAGCGCGTCTTGGACGTGATCTTCAATTTTCTCCAGCCCTTTGATGTCAATCAGCGGTCCAACCACCACGCCTTCATCCATCCCGTTGCCAACTTTCAGCTTACGCACCTCTTCAGCCAGTCGCGTGACGAACTGATCATAGATGCCGTCCTGCACATAGATCCGGTTGATGCAAACACAGACCTGCCCGCTGTTAAGGAATTTACAGGTGACCGCACCTTTCACGGCGGCCTCGAGATCGGCGTCATCAAATACAATGTAAGGCGCGTTTCCGCCCAATTCCATCGACACCTTTTTCATAGTGTCGGCACTGTTGCGTACCAGCGTTTTACCGACTTCGGTCGAGCCGGTAAAGGAAATTTTGCGCACCGCTGAACTTGCCATAATGGCATCGCTGATGGCATGAGTATCTCCGGCAACGCCGTTAATTACACCGTCCGGTACACCCGCCTGATGCGCCAGTTCAAGCAGCGCAAAAGCGGATAACGGCGTATTGTTCGCCGGTTTAATCAGCCCGGTACAGCCAGCGGCCAGTGCAGGACCTAATTTACGGGTCAGCATCGCCAGCGGGAAGTTCCAGGGCGTAATAGCGGCAACTACACCGACCGGCTCTCGGGTGGCGAAAATACGCGAGCCCTCTTTTACTGGTGGAATAATCTCGCCGTTGGCGCGCTTGGCCTCTTCGCTAAACCATTGCAGGAAGCTGGCGGCATAGTCCACTTCGCCCAGTGCTTCCTTCAGCGGCTTGCCCTGCTCTGCTACCATCAGTTCGCCGAGAAACTGTTTGTTTTCTAGCATGAGCTCATACCAGCGGTGCAAAATTTCAGAACGCGCTTTGGCTGTGGTTTTACGCCATGCCGGAAATGCAGCTTCAGCAGCATTAATTGCCGCTTCAGTTTCCGCTGTACCCGCTTTAGCCACTTTCGCCACCACCTCACCGTTCGCCGGGTTCAGTACATCAAACGTTTCTTTGGCTTGCTGCCATTTTCCGTCTGCGAAAAAGCCGGTTTTAAACAGTTTATGAGAAGAAAGTTTCTGTTGGTTGACTGACATAAAGATTGGATCTCCTGCAAATGACGCCGTCTGAAATCAACGACGTAAGAATGTAAGTTTTGATATTCAATCTATTAAGTATAGCGGCTAATACCGGTGGCGAGGTCTATACCGCACGTCATGCTTATGGTGATGAACACAAAAAAGCCGGTGCTGTTGAAGGCATCGGCGCAAGATGTGATGTTTGATTATCAGGCGAGAAAAGCGTGCTGGTATTTGTGCAGCATCTCGGCCAGCCGTTTGACCGGCTCGGTGACTTTCAGCGGAGCATCGTATTCCACCAGCTTTTGCTGATACTCGTTCAGTTCGGACAACAGTCGCTGATAGTAGTAAGTACGCTTGCCTTCACCCGACGAGACCACGTGGTCGGCGGTATTACGGATGCGTTTGTGAAACGCAGACAGCTCCTCGCTGGCAGGGACTTCCGCCATTTTCATGCGCTGATGGGCGATGATCAGCATCAATGCCAGACGATACTTGTCAATGTCATTCGGGAACATCACCAGCAGCTGGTTAAGCTGATGATAGAGCGCCGGCAGATGGTTTTCGCGGCGGCGATAGGACTTGGTGGTCAGCGCGGACACGGCGCTGCTCATAAAGCGGTTCAGCAGCGTACGGCCAGTTCTTTCACGGGATTTATCACGGATCAGCAGTAACACCACCAGCGCGATAATGGTACCAATCGCCTGCCCGGTCGCATTATCGAGAAACGCCGTAACGTTGAATTTCATCGGGTTACTGAGCACCAGCACGTTGATAGTACCGGCCAGTAAACCCAGCATCCCGAGGCGGCGCTTTTGTACTTCGATACCGACAAAGAAAGTAAATAAGCCCAGACATAAGCAGAGCAGGAACAGACTTTGCTGGGTGGCAGGCATGATCAGCATAAAGTAGATGGAACCGACCGGGATCGCCAGTAACATCCCAACGATAAAGTCGAGAGCCATCCCTTTCGGATTCGGCGTACGCATGGCCAGCGATGTGACCACGGCGATGATCACCACGCAGCCGCTGCCGGAGGTCCAGCCAGTCCACAGCCACAACAGACAGCCCGAAGCCGTAGCAACGAAGGTACGCAGACCGTTAATCATCGCATGATGACGTTCGGCTGAGGCTGGTTTCTTCACCACCACTTCGCTGTTAAGAACGCTGCTTTCCACACTGCTGATACTGCTGTTAGTATGAATTCCTTTAACCAGCATCAGGGCCCGCGTTCCCGCGCCGATCCAGCTGCTGACAGTCAGCAGAATATCGTCGCCACGCGTTGAGGAGATCGCCTGACGCAACAGCTTCAGGCGTCGGTGGACCTCAACTGGCGTTTCTGCCGGTTCAGCAAACAGGGCTTTCACTTCGGACGTAATGCGATCCGGCGAGTTTTGCAGGATGAGATAAGTTTCGCACGCCTGTGTGATCATGCTGAGCGAGGTGCTGTGCAGGGCTTTCAGGCGCTGATTACAACGTTGCCAGCGGGAGGATTCCATCATCAAGCTGCTGCGCATACCGTTGAGCGCCGTGGTGCTTTTAATCAGGTTACTCCACGACTTATCGATATCTTCCTTTTCGCCGCGATTGATACAAATGCGCATCAGTGCGAACTGATCGAGCAGCAGCTGGCTGACTGTACGGTCAATGTCCGTTTTTATCGAGCGTGGGGAGAAGAGCAGATCGGCCACGATAGCACAGCAGATACCCAGTACAATTTCGCTGCAGCGCTCAACCGCAAACTGCGGAGTTTGCAGCGGCGTGGCGGCAGAGGTAACGACGATAATCAGTGCGGTGTACCCTGCCAGCCCCAGCGCGTAGGAGTTCTCCACGCGAACCAGCGAAGACCACCAGGTGCATACCCCAGCCCAGACACAGCATAAAAGCAGCATTACTACGGGCGCTCTGGCAGTAGCAATCACGATCGCCACTGCAGCGATACATCCCAGAAAAGTACCAATGACGCGCAGAAAGCCACGATGACGAATAGCGCCGGCAAAAGGCTCACCACCCGCCGCCATGGCCGGTCCAGAAGCAACAATCGCGGCAGTCATGGCTGACCAGCGCGGGGTCTCAAGCTGCAAGTAGAAGCCAAGAACCAACGCACCGAGGATTGCAAACGTCAGCTTAAAAGCGAATCTGACGCGCGGAATCAACTGATTGTTCATCGTGCCTTAACCAAACTCACGTAAGCGATGCAGCAATTTTGAGAACGGTGACTGGTGCTCAGGCTGTCTGTCGTGCTCACCGGTAATAACGACGGTCGCCGTAGTGCCTGCCGGGTACGGGTGTTGCTGGTCGGCCTCGTCCAAAACAATCTTCACGGGCACGCGTTGTGCCAGACGCACCCATTCGAGGTTGCTGTCGATAGTTGCCAGACCGTTGGCTGCCGCAGAAGAGGAGCTGTTGGTTACCGCTGCCGCGACGCTATCTACCGTCCCATGCATGATGCGATTACTGCCAAGCGGCGTGATTTCAACACGGTCCCCTTTTTTCAGGCCCGACAGTTTGGTCTCTTCCAGATAGGCCAGAATATAGAAGGTATTTTTCTTCACCAGCGCAACGGCGGTGGAGCCGCGGTTGATATAGTTACCGGGATGTACGTTGAGGTTAGTCACCCAGCCGTCGGCCGGTGCGGTGACTACGGTGCGCTGAAGATCCAACACCGCCAGGTCGCGTGCCGCCTGAGCTTTCGCCAGCTGATGCAGAACGGTTTGCAACACATTGGTCGACTGATCAATCTCTTCCTGCGACATAGCCTGCACGCCCAGTTTTACACGGCGGCCCGCTTCGCGTTTTTTCTCAGCTGCGAGGGCCTGATAGTAAGCCACGTCAGCACTGGCTTCATCCAGCGCCTGTTGATAACGCGGCTGGTCAATTTTGAACAGAATCTGACCTTTTTTCACCAGTTGGTTATCAACCACGGGCACATCAGTGACCAGCCCGGTGACGTCTGGCGCGATGGAAACTACGTCAGCGGTGAATTTGGCATCACGTGTCCAGGGTGATTCGGTATAGAACGCCCATGCCCGGAAGATCGCGATGCAAGCAAGGACGACAAGGATTAACGTTATTGCGTAACGTATTATTTTTATAGAAAAATTTTTCACGACACCCTCAGATGAAGAAGCAGGAAATCAGATAGAACAAACAGCAATAGAGTGCTGTGTTAAATAACGCCGGATGCCAGACAAAGTCGTAAATCCCGGTGGGTTGTAATAAACGCCGCAGCAGGAAAAACACCACCAGCGCCAGCAGGATTTCAAAAAACACCGGAGGAAACGACAATCCGAAAATCACCATTACCGGAAGCAAACTCATGCATAATTCCTTAATTAAGCGCAGCGGGAATCCGCCCTCTCGCCACGTCCGCGCATTATTCATTATTTTAGACAATACCGCCTCTTTCTGAGAGCCAGAATTTGGTAAAGAGACCATGGATTTGCCAGGGAAGTGTGCGAAGGTAAGCAGAGATAACGCCAGTCAATGCCGAACCTGAGGTTTTTCACCCAGGCAGGTATATTAGCGTGCTTATTATCAAGTTATCAACATTCTGTGATCACAATCACTTTTAAGCCAGAGTTAACAATGGACCGATTAAAACGCATGTCGATTTACGCTCAGGTGGTGGAGAGCGGCTCTTTTACCGCGGCCGCCCGTCGCCTCGACATGAGCGTTTCCGCCATCAGTCAGACGGTGTCGAAACTTGAAAATGACTTACAAGTCAAACTCTTAAACCGAAGCACCCGAAGTCTTGGGCTGACGGAGGCCGGTAAGATCTATTATCAGGGTTGCATGAAAATGCTGCAGGATGTTCGCGAAGTGCATGAACAATTATATGCCTTCAACAACACGCCCACCGGCACATTACGCATCGGCAGCTCGTCAACAATGGCACAAAACGTATTAGCCGCCATGACCGCTGAGATGCTGGTGGAGTATCCGGGGCTGAAAGTAAATCTTGTCACCGGAATCCCGGCACCAGACCTGATTGCCGATGGCCTCGACGTGGTGATCCGTGTCGGCGCGCTGCAGGACCTGTCTCTTATACACATCTCCGA